>NZ_DASRTS010000015.1:0-128198 GCF_035655815.1 Lysobacter sp. | reverse complement strand
CGGAGCGGCGCGCCAACCGGGTCGCGATATCGGCGACAGCGTGCGCCGTGCGCACCAGGGAGCGGGCCTCAGCCCGCGTCGGCGGCGGTCACCACGCGGCCGCGCAGCGAGTTGCTCGTCGCCTCGGTGATCACCACGTCGACGAATTGCCCGACCAGGCGCGGATGCCCCGCGAAGTTCACCGAGCGCATGTTCTCGGTCTGGCCGGTCAGCTCGTTCGGGTCCTTGCGCGACGGGCCTTCGACGAGGATCGTCTGCACGCTGCCGACCATCGATTCGGAAATCATCCGCGAGTGCGCATTGATGTGTGCCTGCAGCCGCGCCAGGCGCGCGTGCTTCTCCTCGCTGCTCACGCTGTCCTCGAGGTCCGCGGCCGGCGTGCCCGGGCGGCGCGAGTAGATGAAGGAGAAACTCTGGTCGAAGCCCACGTCCTCGATCAGCTTCATGGTCTTCTCGAAGTCCGCGTCGGTCTCGCCGGGGAAGCCGACTATGAAGTCCGAACTGATGGAGATGTCCGGCCGCACCGCGCGCAGCTTGCGGATCTTCTGCTTGAACTCCAGCGCCGTGTAGCCGCGCTTCATCGCCGCCAGGATGCGGTCGCTGCCGGCCTGCACCGGGAGATGCAGGTAATTGGCGAGCTTGGGCACGTCGCGGTAGGCCTCGATCAGCGAGTCGGAGAACTCCAGCGGATGCGAAGTGGTGAAGCGGATGCGGCCCACGCCTTCGATCTCGGCGATGGCGCGGATCAGCAGGCCCAGGTCGGCGATCTCGCCTGTCGGCTGGCCGTCCTCGCCCATGATCGGCCCGCGGTAAGCGTTGACGTTTTGGCCGAGCAGGTTGATCTCGCGTACGCCCTGCGCGGCCAGGTCGGCCACTTCCACCAGCACGTCCTCGAACGGACGGCTGATCTCCTCGCCACGGGTGTAGGGCACCACGCAGAACGAGCAGTACTTGCTGCAGCCTTCCATGATCGACACGAAGGCAGTCGGGCCCTCGGCGCGCGGCTCCGGCAGGCGGTCGAACTTCTCGATCTCCGGGAAGGAGATGTCGACCTGCGGCAGCCCGGTATCGCGGCGGGCCTGGATGAGTTCGGGCAGGCGGTGCAGCGTCTGCGGGCCGAAGACCAGATCCACGAACGGCGCGCGCTTCACGATGGCCTCGCCTTCCTGCGACGCCACGCAGCCGCCGACGCCGATCACCACCGGCTTGTCGCCCTCCTTGAGCGACTTCCAGCGGCCAAGCTGGCTGAAGACCTTCTCCTGCGCCTTCTCGCGGATCGAGCAGGTGTTGATCAGGATGACGTCGGCTTCCTCGACGTTGTCGGTCAGCTCCAGCCCGTCGCTGGCGGCAAGCACGTCGGCCATCTTGGCCGAGTCGTACTCGTTCATCTGGCAACCGTGGGTCTGGATGTAGAGCTTCTTCGCCGCGGGCGTGGCGGAAGCGTCGCTGCCGCGTTCGGCGGCCGGGGAGATGGTCTGGCTCATGGGCTCGATCCGGGAGGGGCGGCGGTTATTCCGCGCCGGAAGGGGCGACATTCTACAGGCCGGGCAGGGCGCGAAACCGCGTTTGCAGATCCGAGGGCAGCATTGGAGGGCGCGCGTCCCGCGTCGAGGCCCCTACGTCCATGAAGGCAGTCATGGCAGGACCGGGACTGGCCGCGTTGCTGGCCATCGCCCCGGCGTTCGCGCAGACCACTGGCCCGCAGGGGCTTGGCCAGCCCAGCCGCCCCTCCGCCCCGGGGCGCCAGTTCGGCCATGCGCTGCCCGCCAACGGGGGTGCGCTTGTGTCGCCTGAGCCGCTGGTTGTCCCTGCAGCCATCGACGCCGTCACGCCGATGCGGGTGGCGCAGGGCGAGATCTACACCTACGTCGAGGGCGGCGTCGTCCACTACAGCAACCAGCGCCCGGTGGCGCGCGGGGGCATGGGGCCGGTGCGCAAGGTGACCTATACCTACATGGACACCTGCTACGCCTGCGCCCTGCAGCCGGGTGTGGACTTCGGCTCGATCCGGCTCAACACCGACGCCTACCGGCGAGAGATCGCCGCGGCCGCACGCGATTATGGTGTGGACGAGGCACTGGTTCGCGCCGTAATCCATGCCGAATCCGCCTACGACCCCAACGCCGTCTCGCGGATGGGGGCGCAGGGCCTGATGCAGCTGATGCCGGCCACGGCCCGGCGCTTCGGCGTGGCCAACGTGTTCGACATCGCCCAGAACATCCGCGGCGGCGTGCAGTACCTGGCCTGGCTGCTGCGCCGCTTCGACGGCAACCTGACCCTGGCCGCCGCGGGGTACAACGCGGGCGAGGGCGCCGTGGACAAGTACAAGGGCGTGCCGCCCTACAGCGAGACGCAACGGTACGTGCAGCGGGTGGCGGTCCTGGCGGACCGCTACCGCAATGCCACCCCGTGATGTGCCGGTTGGACAGTGGAAGCGCAGGCGAAGCCGACGGCGGGCTTCGCCTGCGCGCTGCGGGAGCCGTCACGGTTCGTGGTTCGCAACCGGATCAAGGACTTGTGAAGTGCCGGCACAGCAGACACACTCGCCGCCATGAGGGGGGGCTCACTGCTGCTGGGGATCGTCTGCCTGTTGGCCGCCGCGCCGACCGTGGCCGGCACGCTTTACCGTTGCGATACCCCGGACGGCGTCCGCAGCTATGTCAGCAAGCGAGTGCCGGGTGCGCGTTGCACCGTGATCAGCCAGTCGGCCGATCGGGGCGCGCCGGCGGCAGCCAAGGCCTTCGCGATGGGCGGCGTCACTACCGGTTCCACGGTTTCGGCAAAGCCTGCGGCGCCGAGCCAGCCCGAGCCTCTCGCTCGTACGTCAGCAGCCAGCACGCCGGTCGCCACGGCAACGCCCACATCCGCGCCGATCGCCGCCACCGGGCAGGCGCCGCGCCGGGTGCAGGGGCAGGTTTATTCCTATATCAAGGATGGCGTGCGGCATTACACGAGCCGCCGGCCGCAGGGCGTAGCCAATGCCAGCGCGGTGCGCACCATCCGCTACAGCTACATCGAGACCTGCTACGCGTGCTCGATGCGTCCCGGCGTCGACTTCGGCCGGGTCCGCCTCAACACCGACGCCTACCGTGACGAAATCGCCGCAGCCGCGCGCCAGCACGGCGTGGACGAGGCGATCGTTCGCGCCATCATCCATGCCGAGTCGGCCTACAACCCCAACGCGCTGTCGCGTGCCGGTGCCCAGGGCCTGATGCAGCTGATGCCTGCCACGGCGCGGCGCTTCGGCGTCAGCAACGCCTTCGACGCCAGCCAGAACATCCAGGGTGGTGTGCAGTACCTCGCGTGGCTGCTCAAGCGCTTCAACAACAACCTGACCCTCGCCGCCGCGGGTTACAACGCGGGCGAGGGGGCTGTGGACAAGTACAACGGAGTGCCGCCCTACAACGAAACGCAGCGCTACGTGCAGCGCGTGGGCGTGCTGGCCGAGCGCTACCGGGGCGCGATCGCGATCATGCGCTGAGCGGCCCCCGGCCACGTGCAACGGCCCGGGCTTCGGGCGTGTTGCGCAACGTGGAGCGGATTGTCGGGCCATTCACCGTTCCGTTACACTTCCCCGTCTTTTGTGCCGCGAGCCGTCGCCAGTGGCGTTGGCGGTGCGGTGTAACTTCGATCCAGCTTTGCGGAGTGCCGGATGGCCAACCAAGGGGTCAACGATCCTGTCAACCAGGGCCGCCGTCGGTTCCTGACCGCGACCACTGCCGTGGTCGGTGCGGTCGGTGCCGGTTTCGTGGCGGTTCCGTTCATCAAGTCGTGGAATCCGAGCACGCGGGCCAAGCTCGCCGGCGCTCCGGTCACCGCGGACATCAGCGCCCTGGCCGAAGGCCAGCGCCTGATCCTCGAGTGGCGCGGCCAGCCGATCTGGATCGTCAAGCGTTCCAAGGCGATCCTCGAGGCACTGCCGACGCTGGACGGCAACCTGCGCGATCCCAAGTCCGAGAACAAGGACCAGCAGCCGGCCTACATCACCGGCGAGCTGCGCTCGATCAAGCCGGAAATCTCGGTGCTCGTCGGCCTGTGCACGCACCTGGGCTGCTCGCCGGAGATGAAGGCCGAGATCCGCCCCGAGCCGTTCGACCCCGAGTGGAAGGGCGGCTACTTCTGCCCCTGCCACAAGTCGCGCTTCGACATGGCCGGCCGCGTGTTCCAGGGCGTGCCGGCGCCGACCAACCTGGTCGTGCCGCCGCACCATTACGAGAACGACACCACGATCGTGATCGGCGTGGATCCCTCGCAGTCGAACAAGGGAGCGGCGTAAGCCATGGCGAACATCTTCACCCGTGCCGCTAATGGCGTGATGGATTGGGTCAACGAGCGGGCCCCGGCGATGATGCCGGCGTACCGCAAGCACATGACCGAGTACTACGCGCCGAAGAACTTCAACGTCTGGTACTACTTCGGTTCGCTCGCGCTGCTGGTGCTGGTCAACCAGATCCTCACCGGCATCTTCCTGACGATGCACTTCAAGCCGTCCGCGGCCGAAGCGTTCTCGTCGGTCGAATACATCATGCGCGACGTGGAGTGGGGCTGGCTGATCCGCTACATGCACTCCACCGGCGCGTCGATGTTCTTCATCGTCGTGTACCTGCACATGTTCCGCGGCCTGATGTACGGCTCGTACCAGAAGCCGCGCGAGCTGGTGTGGATCCTGGGCATGCTGATCTACCTGGTCCTGATGGCCGAGGCCTTCATGGGCTACGTGCTGCCGTGGGGCCAGATGTCGTTCTGGGGCGCCAAGGTGATCATCTCGCTGTTCGGCGCGATCCCGGTCATCGGCAACGGCCTGACCGAATGGATCATGGGCGACTACCTGCCGGGCGACGCCACGCTCAACCGCTTCTTCGCCCTGCACGTGATCGCGCTGCCGCTGGTCCTGCTGCTGCTGGTGGTCCTGCACCTGGGCGCGCTGCACGAAGTCGGCTCGAACAACCCGGACGGCGTGGAGATCAAGAAGGGTCCGAAGGGCAACCGCTGGGATCCGAACAAGCCCGCTGACGGCATTCCGTTCCACCCGTACTACACGGTGAAGGACCTGTTCGGCACCGGCTTCTTCCTGGTGATCTTCGCCTTCATCATCTTCTTCGCACCGGCCTTCGGCGGCTGGTTCCTGGAGCATGACAACTTCACCGAGGCCAACCGCCTGGTGACGCCGGAGCACATCAAGCCTGTGTGGTACTACACCCCGTACTACGCAATGCTGCGCGTGGTCCCGGACAAGCTGCTCGGCGTGATCGTGATGTTCGCCGCGATCGCGATCCTGTTCCTCGTGCCGTGGCTCGACAAGTCCAAGGTCAAGTCGCACCGCTACCGCGGCTGGATCACCAAGGTGATGCTGGGCATGCTGGCGATCTCGTTCCTGTGGCTGGGCAAGATCGGCGCCGGTCCGGGTACCGATCCGGTCGAGACGATCATCGGCCGCGTGCTGACGTTCCTGTACTTCGCCTTCTTCATCACCATGCCGATCTGGACCAAGCTCGACAGGACCAGGCCGGTGCCGGAACGGGTGACGATGCATGACTGACATCGCGCAGATCCTGCAAGAGCCCGCACGTTCCTGTGCGGACTTCTCACCAAGCCGGTCCTTCCAGAAGATGGGAATCGTGAAGACGCTCGCTACCTTTGCTGCTGGCCTCCTGATCTCGTTCGGCGCGTTCGCCGCTGAAGGTGGCCACCTGCAGCAGTCGGGCACCGACCTCAACGACCGTGCGTCGTTGCAGCGCGGCGCCAAGCTGTACATGAACTACTGCTCCGGCTGCCACTCGCTCAAGTACCTGCGCTACTCGCGCATGGCCGAGGACCTGGGCCTGACCGAAGAAGAGGTGATGAACAACCTCAACTTCACCGGCGCCAAGTTTGGTGAGCAGATCCAGGTGAGCCTGACGGCCGACCACGCCAACCAGTGGTTCGGCAAGATGCCGCCTGACCTGAGCCTGATCACGCGCGTGCGCGGCACCGACTGGGTCTACACCTACCTCAAGTCGTTCTATCTGGACGAGTCGCGTCCGCTGGGCTGGAACAACCAGCTGTTCCCCAACGCGTCCATGCCCAACCCGCTGTGGGAGCTGCAGGGCCTGCAGCACGCCGAGTTCGGCGAGGCGGACAAGGCCACGGGTGAGCGTCCGGTGCTCGGCCTGAAGGTAACCCAGCCGGGTCAGCTGGACGCCAACGAGTTCAGCCAGGCCGTCCGCGACATCACCACCTTCCTCGAGTACGCCGGCGAGCCGGCCGCCCTCAAGCGCCAGAGCATGGGCGTGTGGGTGATCCTGTTCCTGGCGGCGTTCACCTTCCTCGCCTACCTGCTCAAGCTCGAGTACTGGCGAGACGTGGACAAGCACTGAGCCCTGTTGTATCCCTTGGAGCCCGCGCAGTGATGTGCGGGCTCCTTGCTGAAGCAGGCGCACTGCTGATCGAGGCCGCGACGACCGTCCACACGGGGTGGATGGCGTCTTCCCACTGGCGGATTCCGGTGGCTGGAGAGGTCGATGATGGCGGCTAGTCCACGTATGCGTAATGCCCTGACGCTGTTCTCTTCCACCGACTGCGTGCTGTGTCACCGCGTGCGCCTGGTGCTTGCGGCCAAAGGCGTGACCTACGATCTGGTGCCGGTCGATCCCCAGAACCCGCCCGAAGATCTCGTCGACCTCAACCCGTACCACTCGGTGCCGACGCTGGTCGAGCGCGACCTGGTGCTCTATGCGGCCAGCGTGGTCAGCGAATACCTGGACGAGCGCTATCCGCATCCGCCGCTGATGCCGGTGGATCCGCTGTCCCGTGCGCGCCTTCGCCTGGCGATGCTGCGCCTGGAGCACGACTGGGTCCCCCAGGTCCAGGCCATCCAGCTGGGCAACAAGGCGCAGGCCGAAGCCGGCCGCAAGCGGCTGAAGGAACTGCTCACCGCTTCCGTGCCGCTGTTCAAGGCCAGCAAGTTCTTCCTCAACCCGGAAATGAGCCTGGCGGACTGCGCGATGGCCCCGATCATCTGGCGCCTGGATGCGCTGGGCGTGCCGATGCCCAAGGACGGCAAGGCCATCGAGGACTACGGCAACCGCATCTTCCGCAACCCGGGTTTCACCCGCAGCCTGACCGACCAGGAACGCAAGTTGCGCGATCTGCCGGCCTGAAGTCGCGGACGCGGCAGGCCATCGTTCGGGCGGGCCAATGGCCCGCCCTTCGTTTTCAGGGGCCGTGCGCTGCTTTCGCCTTGCGGCGCTACACTCCCCGCATGAGTCAGGAAAGCACCTCGATGACCAGCCATCGCCCGTACCTGCTGCGGGCGCTGTACGAATGGATCGCCGACAACGGCATGACCCCGCATCTGCTCGTCGATGCCGTCCGCCCGGGCGTGCAGGTGCCGTCGCATGCGGTGAAGGACGGCAAGATCGTGCTCAACATTGCCGAGCGCGCCGTGTCGCACCTGGAGATGGGCAACGACGCGATCCGCTTCAGTGCGCGCTTCGGTGGCGTGAGCTATCCCGTGTCGGTCCCGGTGCAGGCCGTGCTCGCCATCTATGCCCGCGAAACCGGCCAGGGCATGGCCCTGCCGGACGACATCCACGCGGCAGGCGACGAAGGCGAGGTGGAGGTCGAGCTGGCGGACGAGAGCCCCACGCCGGCGCTCAGCGCCGTGCCCAGCGAACCCGCGCCCGACGACGACGGCGAAGGCCCGCAGACCCCCACGCCCCGCCGTGGCGGACACCTGCGCATCGTGAAGTGACGCAGCGGCGCGCAGGCGCAAAGCGCCGGCGCCTCTGCCGCTGCGTCATCCCCGCGTAGACGGGGATCCAGCTCGTTCCGCTCGGCGCGCTGGCGCAAAGCGCCGGCACCGTTGCCGCTGCCTCATCCCTGCGAAGGCGGGATCCGGCTCGTTCCGCTCGGCGCGCTGGCGCAATGCGCCGGCGCCTTTGCCGCTGCGTCATCCCGCGAAGACGGGGATCCGGTACGTTCCGCTCCGCGCGCTGGCGCGCTGGCGCGAAGGCGCCTTGCCGCTGTGCCATTCCCGCGAGCCCGCGGATCCAAGGGCTTTTCACGTTTTATCCCGCGTCGCCAGTCGTAACGTTCTTGCTTCTCGCTCGTCATCCCCGCGAAGGCGGGGATCCAGGGACGTTCACGCTTTACCGGCGCCCTGTCAGGGGCAAAACCACAGCTTCCTTCCGTCTAAAGCCGGCCAGGTCACTGTTCTTTGCGGACCCAAAGTCCGCTGGATTCCTCTCGGTCAAAACGTAACCAAAGGAAGGTCTTCCCCGAAGACGCGATCTCATGACCGGCCACCGAGTCGTTGCTCCGTAAGTCGGACGTCACCGACGGGCCCGGCTTGCGGCGCCGGCGCTCGGACGATGCGTCATCCAGCGTCGTAGCCCGGTAAGGCAAAGCCGCACCCGTGTGCGCTGCACTTACCCGGGCGATCTTGATGCTCCATCCGCTGGCGGTGCGAGCGCACCGCCTCGCGTATCGCATGCGTGGCTCCTCGGCCGTGATTCCCGCGAAGGCGGGAATCCATCTTGCCGGCCCTATCCACTTTCCTTGAAGCCGAACGACGCTGCGAGTTGGATCCCCGCCTTCGCGGGGATGACACCGCCGTGGAGCGATCACCGTAGCCCGGCATGCCACCTTCGCATGGAAAGGGGGCGCGTGCGCTGCCATCTGCGTCTTGGCCCAAGTAAGGCGAGCGTCGTAGTCCGAGTAAGGCGAAGCCGCACCCGGTGCGGTGCGCTTATCCGGGCGACCCTGATGCTCCATCCGCTGGCGGTGTGCGAGCGCAGCGCCTCAAGTACCACATGCGTGGCTTCCCTCAGCCGTCATTCCCGCGAAGGCGGCAATCCATCTTTCCGGCGCGATCGCTTTCCTCGAGCCGAACGACGCTGCGAGTTGGATCCCCGCCTTTGCGGGGATGACATCGCCGTGGAGCGATCACCGTAGCCCGGGTAAGGCGAAGCCGCACCCGGTGCGCTGCGCTTACCCGGGCGACCCTGACGCTCCATCCCCGGCAGTGTGCAAGCGCAGCGTCTAAAGTAGTGCATGCGTGGCTCCCCTCAGTCGTCATTCCCGCGAAGGCGGGAATCCATCTTGCCGGCGCGATCCACTTTCCTTAAAGCCGAACGACGCTGAGAGTTGGATCCCGCCTTCGCGGGGAATGACATCGGCGTGGAGCGATCACCGTAGCCCCGCATGCCACCTTCGCATGGAAAGGGGGCGCGTGCGCTGCCATCTGCGTCTTGGCCCAAGTAAGGCGGGCGTCGTAGTCCGGGTAAGGCAAATCCGCACCCGGTGCGGTGCGCTTATCCGGGCGACCCTGATGCTCCATCCGCTGGCGGTATGCGAGCGCAGCGCCGGAAGCACTGCACGCTGGCCCCCTCAGCCATCATTCCCGCGAAGGCGGGAATCCATCTCTCCTGAGCAATGGCTCGACGCCTTCCGCTCAATGCAGCGACGACGGTTCGCGCGTCACAGGACCGCTGAAGGCGATCAATCGATCGCCGCGCAGCACCATGCGGCCGACGTGGCGATCCTCGCCGTTGATGGAGTAGTCGAAGCGGAACGTGCGCTCCCAGCCCAGCCAGCCGCTTTCATGGCGGCACAGGCGGATGCCGATCGCATGCACGCTCTGGTCCAGCCATTGCACGCCGGCGGCCTGGCACGCGTTGCGTCCGACGACTTCGGCGCGTTCGGCCGCAGCGCGGCCCGCACTCCAGAATGCGAACACCATCGCAGCGACGATCATCAGGATCAGTAGAGTCGGCATGCGATCACTGTGGCGGCGCGTCGCGCCGGTCGCAAGGGGTCGAAGGGAACCGCTGCAGGGGGGCAGATCCCGCGTGAAACTCGTCTTTCCAGGCGGAGAGCACCCGCAGGTGCTGCTCGGCCACGGCGTCAACCGGGTCGGATCCGACCCCGAATCCACCATCGTCATCGACCGCCCCGGCGTCCTGCCACAGCACTGCCAACTGCATGTGACCGCGCAGGGCGTGATGCTCGACGTGCCGCCCGGCACCGCGGTCAGCGTCAACGGCCGCCAGGTGCAGGGCCTGATCGCCCTGCGTCCGGGGGACAGCGTCGGCTTCGACCAGGTGCAGGCAAAGCTGGCGGCGCTCGGGCCCGCACCCGTGGTCGCCAGGCATCCGTCGACCGGGCCGGACCTGGTCAGTGCCAATGACGATCCTGGCGTCACGGCGGTCCGTCCGGTGGTGCCCAGGTTCTTCCTGCGCGGCATATCGGCGGAAGTGTCGGGGCGCAGCGATGCGCTGTACGGCGTGCTGACCGTCGGCCGCAGCCAGGAATGCAACCTGCGCTTCGACGCGCCCGGCCTGTCGCGCACGCATGCGCGCCTGATGCCGGGCGAAACCGGAGTGCAGGTCGAGGACTTGGGTTCCAGCAACGGCACCTACATCAACGGCCGGCGTGTCCTGCGCGGCGAGGCACGGGTCGGTGACGAACTGATGTTCGACACGCTCCGGTTCCGCGTGGCAAGCACCGCCGCGACCGAGCCGGTGGAGGTGGTCCCCACGCCGCGCCGCGCGGCGCCTGCGCAGCCGCGCTCGCGGCGTTCGGTCTGGCCGGTGGTCGTCGTGCTGACGATGCTTGCGGGGGCCGCGGCGGCGGCCGCGGCGTTTCTGAACTGATCGCGCTGCCGCCGTCAGCCCGGCGGCGGCCCCAGCTTCAGCGAGAGGTCGATCGCGCGGACGTGCTTGGTCAGTCCGCCGATCGAAATGCAGTCGACGCCGTCTTCCGCGATGGCGCGCAGCATGGACATGTCGACGCCACCGGAAACCTCCAGCGGGATGCGCCGGCTCGCGGGCTGCAAGCGTGCGATGCGCACGGCTTCGCGGCGGGTCGCTGCATCGAAATCGTCGATCAGGATGCGGTCGCATCCTTCGCGCAGGGCTTCCTCCAGTTGCGCGATGGACTCGACTTCCACGATCAACGGCAGGCCGGGCTGCATACTGCGCGCGGCGCGGATCGCGGCGGAGATCGAACCTGCGGCGCGCACGTGGTTCTCCTTCAGCATGACCGCGTCGAACAGGCCGATGCGGTGATTGACGCCACCGCCGGCGCGTACGGCATATTTCTGCGCCTGACGCAGACCCGGCAGCGTCTTGCGGGTGTCGAGGATCTGCGCACCGGTGCCGCGGACGGCATCGACGTAAAGAGCGGTGGTCGTTGCCGTCCCGGACAGCGTCTGCATGAAGTTGAGCGACGCGCGTTCGGCGCTGACCAGCGCACGCGCCCGGCCTTCCAGCGTGGCGAGTACGGTGCCGGCGCCCACGCGCTGGCCTTCGTCCACGCGCCAGTCGATGCGCACCTGCGGATCAAGCGCACGGTGGCAGGCATCGAACCACGGACGGCCGCAGACGATCGCGTCTTCCTTGCAGAGCAGGTAGGCGCTGTCGGCGATGTCGGGTAGCAGCGCGGACGTGACGTCGCCCGTGCCCAGGTCCTCCGCCAGCGCGCGGGCGACATCGTCGGCGACGACCTCGTCCGGCGGCGGGGCGAAGCCGCGGCTCATGCGCCGGGGAAGTCCGCGATCTGCGCGGTCGCGATGGCCTCTTCGCCCAGCAGCACGGGGATGCCGTCGTCGATGCGATAGACCGTCTTGCGGTCGCGCGTGACCAGCGCCTCGCGCACCGCATCAATCTGCGGGCTGCCGTCGCCACGGACCAGACCACCGGCCTGGACGGCGTCGTTCAGGGCCTGCAGGCCACGGCTGTCCAGCAACTGCAGGGGCTGGCGGGTGACGGGGCAGACGAGCAGGTCGAGCAGCTTGCGGTCCATACGGTGCGGTGCCGGGAGAACGGGACAGGGCGCTAGAATACGTCTTTGCCCAAGGGCAGGACCAATGCCAGTACAGGACAACGCCGCGCCGCTGGTCGGCATCGTGATGGGATCGCGCTCCGACTGGGAGACGATGCAGCATGCCGCCGCGAAGCTCGAGGCGCTGGGCGTCCCGCACGAAGTGCGCGTCGTCTCCGCGCACCGCACCCCGGATGTGCTGTTCGACTACGCCGCCACCGCGGGCTCGCGCGGCCTGCGCGCGATCATCGCCGGCGCCGGCGGTGCGGCCCACCTGCCGGGCATGCTGGCGGCCAAGACCGCGGTACCGGTGCTGGGCGTGCCGGTGCAGAGCAAGGCGCTCAACGGCATGGATTCGCTGCTGTCGATCGTGCAGATGCCGGCGGGTATTCCGGTCGCCACGTTCGCCATCGGCAACGCGGGTGCAGCCAACGCGGCGCTGTTCGCCGCGGCAATGCTGGCTCCGGAGCATTCCAGCATTGCGACCGCGCTCGACGCATTCCGCACGCGCCAGACGGACGACGTCCTCGCGAACGACGATCCACGCAAATGACCACGGTCGGCATTCTCGGTGGCGGGCAACTGGCCCGCATGCTCGCGCTTTCCGGCGCGCCGCTGGGCCTGCGTTTCCTGGTGATGGACAACGTGGCCGATGCCTGCGCGGGCCAGTTCGCGCCGATGGTCGTCGGTGATTACCGCGACGAGACCGCGCTGGCCGAGTTCGCGTCCCGCGTGGACGTGGCGACCTTCGATTTCGAGAACGTGCCCGCCGAATCGGCGCAGTGGCTCAGCCAGCGCGTGCCGGTGTTCCCCAATCCGGGCGCGTTGGCGACGGCGCAGGATCGCCTGGCCGAAAAGACGCTGTTCCGCGAACTGGACATCCCGGTGCCACCGTTCGCGGCCATCGAGACGCGTGAGCAGCTCGATGCGGCGCTGGCCGGGATCGGTACGCCGTGCATCCTCAAGACCCGCCGCCTCGGCTACGACGGCAAGGGCCAGTTCCGCATCAAGTCGCTCGCCGACGCGGCGGCGGCATGGGAAGCGCTCGGCGCGCAGGCGCTGAAGGTGGGACTGATCCTCGAAGGCTTCGTTCACTTCGAGCGCGAGCTGTCGGTGGTGGCCGTACGTGGACGCGATGGCGAGTTCCGCGCCTGGCCGCTGACCGAGAACTGGCACGTCGATGGCGTGCTGTCCGCCAGCCTCGCGCCGGCCCGGGTCGACGAAGCACTGATGCAGAAGGCCTACGCGCACGCGCGCAAATTGGCCGAAGCGATGGATTACGTGGGCGTGTTCGCGCTGGAACTGTTCTGCCGCGACGGCGAACTACTGGCCAACGAACTCGCACCGCGCGTGCACAACTCGGGTCATTGGACCATCGAGGGCAGCGAGACCAGCCAGTTCCAGAACCACCTTCGCGCGGTGCTCGGCCTGCCGCTTGGCGATACCCGCATGGTGGGCATGGCGTGCATGCTCAACTGGATTGGCGAGATGCCCGATGCACTGCCGATGCTGCGCGAGGCCGGCGGCCACTGGCACGACTATGGCAAGCAGCCGCGGGCGGGGCGCAAGGTTGGACACGCGACGCTGCGGGCCGACGATGCGGGTGAGCTGGCGGCGTCGCTCAAGCGTGTTGGTGCGGCGCTGGGGCGTGAGGCGCAGGTGGCGCCGGTGATCGAGGCGTTGAAGTAGCGCGATCGTCTTCTGTCGGTGCACGTCATCCCCCGCCAAGGCGGGTTCAGCCGCGAGATGCGTCAGGCTCGACGGAGGACGTGACGCGTCCGCACGTGGATTCCTGCTTTCGCGGGAATGACGGCAACAAGAGAAAAAAACGGCCGGGTTTCCCCGGCCGTTTGTTGTCTGCGAATGCATGCGTCGTTTACTGCTTCAGGTTCGACGCCACGAAGTCCCAGTTGACCAGGTTCCAGAACGCCTCGACGTACTTCGGGCGGGCGTTGCGGTAGTCGATGTAGTACGCGTGTTCCCACACGTCGCAGGTCAGCAGCGGGATGTCCTCGCCGGTGATCGGCGTATTGGCATTGGACGTGCTGACCAGGCCCAGCGAGCCGTCCGGACGCTGCACCAGCCAGCCCCAGCCGGAGCCGAAGGTGCCGATGGAGAGCTTGGTGAACTCTTCCTTGAACTTGGCGAAGTCGCCGAACGCCTTGTTGATCAGTTCGGCCAGCTTGCCGGTCGGCTCGCCGCCACCGTTGGGCGACAGGCAGTTCCAGTAGAAGGTGTGGTTCCACACCTGCGCGGCATTGTTGAACATGCCGCCCTGCGACTTGCGGATGATCTCCACCAGCGGCATCTGCTCGAACTCGGTGCCCTCGATCATCTTGTTGAGGTTGTCCACGTAGGTCTTGTGGTGCTTGCCGTGGTGGTAGTCCAGCGTCTCGCCGGAGATGTGCGGTTCCAGCGCGGTACGGTCGTAGGGAAGGGGAGGCAGTTCGATGGCCATTGCGGGCTCCTGAGGGCTGGCTAAGGGAAGTGCCGGGCGGCGAGCCGGGAAACGGCGCGTCCGCGGCGCGGGAAGGCCTTACAATTGGCCATTCTATCCCCACGTTTCGTTGCCGTGCCGTCAACTGCGGGCAACGCACCATTGCAGGAGTTGCGCCATGTCCGTTATGGAGCGGATCCAGGCTGAAGTCGAAAGCCATCCGATCGTCCTTTTCATGAAGGGGACTGCGCAGTTCCCGATGTGCGGCTTCTCCAGCCGCGCGGTGCAGGCACTCAAGGCCGCCGGTGCGACGGAACTGCATACGGTCAACGTGCTGGAGGATCCGGAGATCCGCGCCAACCTGCCGCGCTACTCCAACTGGCCGACGTTCCCGCAGCTCTTCATCCACGGCGAGCTGATCGGCGGCTGCGACATCACGCTGGAGCTGTTCGAGTCCGGCGAACTGGCGCGCATGATCAGCGAGACCCAGCATCAGTGAGCAGCCCCGATGTGCGGGCCGCGCGCCCGCTCGACGGCCGCGTCGTCCTGGTGACCGGCGCCTACGGCGGACTCGGCAGCGCGGCGTCGCTGGCGTGCGCGCGCGCCGGCGCCAGCGTGGTCCTGCTCGGTCGCAAGGTGCCCAAGTTGAACCGCGTGTACGACACGCTGGCGCAGGTCGGGCCGGAGCCGCTGCTGTACCCGCTCGACCTGGAGGGCGCGGACGCCGACGACTACGCCGAACTGGCGCAACGCATCGAAAGCGAACTCGGACGGCTGGACGGCGTGCTGCATTGCGCGGCGGACTTCCCTGGCCTTACGCCGCTCGCGCAGACCGATCCGGCCGCATTCGCGCGCGCGTTGCACGTGAACCTCACCGGCCCGTGGTGGCTCACCCAGGCATGCCTGTCCCTGCTCGCCAAGGCTGAGGATGCGGCGGTCGTGTTCGTCACCGACGACCCGGCCCGTGTCGGCGGTGCGTACTGGGGCGGGTACGGCCTGGCCAAGCAGGGCGTGGCCGATCTGGTCGGCATGCTGCATGCGGAAGTCGGCAATTCCAGCGTGCGCATCTGCGGTCTGCAGCCCGGCCCCATGCGTACGCCGCTGCGTGCCAAAGCGTACGTGGAGGAGGGCGACCAGGCCGCAGTGGATCCGGCGGCGTATGCCGGCGCCTGCGTCACGCTGCTGTCGCCGGCCGGGGCCGCGCACCGTGGCCGCATCTGGGCCCCCGGACCCGCCCGCTCCGATCTCACGCTGACCCAGCTGCAGTGACCGCACCATGACCATCGCTTCCGCGGCCCTGCTGCTGTTCCTGATCCTCGATCCGCTCGGCAACGTGCCGGTGTTCCTCAGCCTGCTGCGCGGGCTACCGCCGCGTCGCCAGCGCATCGTGCTGGCACGCGAGTTGCTGATCGCCCTCGGCGTGCTGATGGTGTTCCTGTGGGGCGGCAAGTACGCGCTGGAACTGATGCACCTGCGCCAGGAGTCGGTGTCGATCGCCGGCGGCATCGTGCTGTTCCTGATCGGCATCCGCATGATCTTCCCGCCGCCTGAAGGCCTGATGGGCGAGATCCCCGACGGTGAGCCCTTCATCGTCCCCATGGCCATCCCGCTGGTGGCCGGCCCGTCCGGCATGGCGGCGGTGATGCTGATGGGAAGCAACGAGCCCGAGCGACTGGGCGAATGGAGCCTGGCCCTGCTGATCGCGTGGGGCGCCACCGCGGCGATCCTGTTCTCGGCGACCCTGCTGTACAAGCTGCTCGGCCGCCGCGCGCTGACCGCCATCGAACGCCTGATGGGCATGCTGCTGGTGGCAATCTCGGTCCAGATGTTCCTGGACGGCCTGGCTACCTATCTGAAGATCTCGCCTCCCTGATCGCCTGACAGGCGAGGGAAGGTGCCGGTTCCGTCGACGGCTGCGGCCAGGTTGCCGCAGTGCGTCAGTCCTGGCCGTACGCCCGTTCCGCGGCCCTTGTCACAGTGTGGCGGTTCTTGATGGCCGTCACGTCTCTGTCACACAGGCTCTCTAGCCTGTTAAACTGCTGTTAACCGGCGGGCTCCGGTCCGGCGCCCCAGGGGGCGAAACCCAAACTTCTGCGAAGGTGCGACCGGGGTCGCACCTAGCCCACCTCTTGTGTACCTACGTACGAGGCCATCGTAATGACCCATCCGAACCGCGTCCGCTTGTCCAAGCTCACGCTTGGCCTGCTCGCCGCCCTCGCCACCGCCCCCGTGTTTGCGCAGGCCACCTCCGCCGGTGTCGGCGGCCTGGTGACCCGCACCGATGGTCAGCCCGTTGCTGGCGCCGAAGTCGTTATCACCCACGTCGAATCCGGTACGGTCAGCCGCGCAACCACGGATGCGAGCGGTCGCTACGCCGCGCGGGGCCTGCGCGTCGGCGGTCCTTACACCGTGACGATCACCAAGTCCGGTGAAGGCACGAAGACCGAAGACGGCGTCTACCTCGATCTGAACAAGGTCAACACCGTCAACGCCGCGCTGACCGGCGACCTCACCACGCTTGACGCGGTCACCGCGGTTGCCATCGGCGGCTCCGAAGTGTTCAGCGCGACCAAGATGGGTGCCGGCACGAGCATCAGCCGCCAGACCATCGAAGCGCTGCCGTCGGTCAACGGCAACATCCAGGATTACATGCGCCTGGATCCGCGCGTCAGCTTCACCGACCGTGCTTCGGGCTCGATCTCGGCCGGCGGCATGAATCCGCGCTTCAACAAGATCACCATCGACGGCGTCTCGGCCAGCGATACCTTTGGCCTGGAAGGCAACAACATGCCGACCCAGCGCCAGCCAGTATCGATGGAAGCCATCGAGGCCGTCGATGTGAACGTGTCGAACTACGACGTGTCGTTCTCCGGTGCGGCCGGTGCCAACGTCAACGCGGTCACCAAGTCGGGCACCAACGAGTTCCACGGCTCGGTGTACGGCAGCTATCGCGACGGTGACTGGTTCGGCGACTATCCGGCCCGCGTGGCTGGCAGCACTCTGGACGTCACCGGTCTTCCGTTCGACGAGTTCAAGGACGAGACGACGTACGGTGCGACCTTCGGCGGCCCGATCGTGAAGGACAAGTTGTTCTTCTTCGTGAACTACGAGAACTTCAAGCAGACCGACATCGGCCCTGCCGGCAAGAGCCAGGGTACCAACCCGCTCGCCGTGGGTGCCGATTTCACCGCCGCCGACGTGGCGACGGTGCAGGACATCGCAAACAATGTCTGGGGCTTCGATCCGGGCAGCACGAGTGGCACCGGCGACACCGAGCTTGAGGAATACGCGGTCAAGTTCGACTGGAACATCAACGACGCCCACCGCGCCAACTTCCGCTACAGCAAGCTGGAGCAGAACCGCGTTCGTCCGGAAGCGTCGACCGCCAGCGTCCTCGCGCTGAGTTCTAACTGGTTCAACCACGTCAAGACCGTGGAAAGCTATGTCGGCCAGCTCTTCAGCGATTGGACCGATACGTTCTCGACCGAGTTCAAGGTTTCGTATCGCGATTACTCGGCGGTCCGCGTCAGCCCGACTACGGCGCCGACTATCTCGGTCTTCTTCGATGACGGCAACCCTGCCACCGCCATCAACACCGGTGACGCCATCCGCCTGGGCACCGAGCGCAGCTCGCCGGGCAATACGCTGCTGACCGAAACCTGGAACTACTTCGGTGCAGGCACGTGGACGCTGGGCGACCACGACCTGAAGTTCGGCGCCGAGTACAGCGAGAACGAGGTCTACAACTTCTTCCTGCAGGATTCGTGGGGCAACTACAGCTTCTACGTTCCGAAGGTGGGCGGTGTGGCCGACTTCGGCAACCTGATCCGCGGCCAGTACTTCGACTACGACCTGCAGACCAACCCGGCCAACCCGGATGCGATCGCCGCGCGTTACAAGGACAAGCGCCTGGGCCTGTTCGTGCAGGACACCTGGTATGTCTCGCCCAACCTGACCCTGAGCTTCGGCGTTCGCGCCGATCACGCCGACGCCACCCCGCCGCCGCCGTTTAACGCCTGCTTCGCCTCGCCGCGCGTGGCCAACGGCGCTGGCCCGGCCAGCTGCCCGAACGGCGGCTTCGGTCTGGACAACACCAACACTTACAGCGACGACTACCTGATCCAGCCCCGTTTTGGCTTCAATTACACGTTCGACTGGGAACGTCCGGCCCAGCTGCGCGGTGGCATCGGCCTGTTCCAGGGCGACGCGCCGAACGTGTGGGTGGGTAACTCGTACAGCAGCACCGGCATGAACTACATCGCGTACGGCACGCCGGGCACGTGGTCGGCCACCAATTCGCAGGTCATCAACTGCATGGGCACGGGCGCCAATGGCTGGAACCCGGTCACTGGTTGCAACAATGGCATCAACTTCAGCGGCGACGGCCTGAACCAGCCGATCCCTGCGACGGGTGCCGGCATACGCAACGTCAACCTGATCGGCAACGACTTCGAACTGCCGTCGGTGTGGAAGGCGAATCTGGCCATGGATGTCGAAACGCCGTGGAACGGCGTGGTCGCGTCGGCCGAGCTGCTGCTGACCGACGTCAAGAACGGCCTGTTCTACCGCAGCCTCAACGTGGGCCCGGGCTTCCTCGGTCCGGATGGCCGCGTGCTGTACTGGAATCCGAACAGCCGCAACAAGAACACCACCGCGCGTTTCGGTAACAACAGCTACTTCGGTGACGTCTACCAGATCGAGAACACCAACAAGGGTAAGGGCCAGCAGTTCACTGTCGGCCTGAACAAGCCTTTCAGTGAGGAAAGCGACTGGTCGTGGAGTCTGTTCTACACCTACACCAACGCCGAGGAAGTGTCCGCGCTGACCAGCTCCACTGCCGGCTCGGGTTACGGTTCGCAGCTGGGCTTCAATATCAATGAGCCGACCAGCTCGACGGCCCGCTACGAAATCCGCGATCGCATCACCGGCTCGTTGAACTGGGACCACAAGTTCTTCGGTGACTACACCACGCACGTTGGCCTGTTCTACGAAGGCCGCAGCGGTCGTCCTTACAGCTACATCTTCAGCGGCGACGCCAACGGCGACGGGCGAACCTTCAACGACCTGTTCTACGTGCCGGCGGGCCCGGGCGACGTGCTGTTCGGTACGCTCAGCGCAACCGGCGTGTTCACGCCGAACGCAGCGATGGAGCAGGCTTTCTGGGATTACCTGGGCACGCAGACCGACCTGAACGCCTATCGCGGCCAGGTCGCGCCGGAGAACGCCTTCCGCGCCAGCTGGGTCAACACCTTCGACGTGCGCATCAGTCAGGAACTGCCGGGCTTCTTCGACGGCCACAAGTCGCAGATCTGGATGGACATCCAGAACATCGGCAACCTGCTGAACAAGGACTGGGGCCACATCGTCGACTATGGCTTCAACGCCAACAACGCGGTGGCCAGCTTCGTGGGCATCGACCCGGCGACTGGCAAGTACGTGTACACGTACCGCAGCGGCACCGAGTTCGGCCAAGCCACCGCACGCGGGCTGCCGACCAACGCCGACGGTCAGACCAACGGTGTCTCGCAGTGGTCGATCTCTGTGGGCCTCCGTTACGAGTTCTGATCCACAGAACTTGCGCTGTAATGAGAACGGCCGGGGCAACCTGGCCGTTTTCTTTTTATGGGGCAGGGGGATAGAGTCGCAGGGCCAATGACGAAGAACGCAACGAGAAAGCGCAGAGAGATTTGATGAGCACCGCCACCCCTATCGAAACCACCCTTCCCACCGTCAACGCCCGCATCTACCCGAAGGGCGGGCTGGACGTGCTCTCGCACGCCGAGGTCGCACGGCTGCGTGACGTGTCGACCGGCATGCACGACCTGCTGCGCCGCTGCGCGCTGGCCGTGCTGACCAGTGGCAGCGCGTCGGACGATCCGCGCGCGGCGCGCGAGCTGTACCCGGAATTCGACATCGAGGTGCACCAGCAGGATCGCGGCATGCGCATCGACCTGCACAACGCGCCGGCGATGGCGTTCGTGGACGGCGAGATCATCCGCGGCGTCGCCGAACTGCTGTTCGCGGTGGTGCGCGACCTGGCATATACCGCGATGGACCTGGGCGCGGACTGCGGCCGCGACCTGGAGAGCACCGAAGGCATCACCGACGCGGTGTTCGGCCTGCTGCGCAACGCGCGCATCCTGCATCCGGCCGAGCCGAACCTGGTGGTCTGCTGGGGCGGCCATTCCATCTCGCGCGACGAGTACGTCTACACCAAGCAGGTGGGTTACGAACTGGGACTGCGCGGCCTGGACATCTGCACCGGTTGCGGTCCGGGCGCAATGAAGGGCCCGATGAAGGGCGCGACCATCGCGCACGCCAAGCAGCGCCGCTTCAAGACGCGCTACATCGGCATTACCGAACCGGGCATCATCGCGGCCGAATCGCCGAACCCGATCGTGAATCACCTGGTGATCATGCCGGACATCGAGAAGCGCCTCGAAGCGTTCGTGCGCCTGGGCCACGGCATCATCGTGTTCCCCGGCGGCGTCGGCACGGCGGAGGAGATCCTGTACCTGCTCGGCATCCTGCTGCGCGAGGAGAACGCGAACCTGCCGTTCCCGCTCATCTTCACCGGCCCGACCACCGCCGCGCCGTACTTCGAACAGATCGACAAGTTCATCCGCCTGACGCTGGGCGAAGCGGCGACCTCGCGTTACGAGATCATCATCGGCGACCCCGATCAGGTGGCCAAGCGCATGTCGATCGGCATCCGCAAGGTGCGCGAGCACCGCATCGCGCAGAAGGACTCGTTCTTCTTCAACTGGTCGGTCGATATTCCGCTGGAATTCCAGCGTCCGTTCGTGCCGACGCATGAAGCGATGGCCGCGCTCGACCTGCACCACGGTCGCAAGCCGCACGAGTTGGCGGCCGATCTGCGCCGCGCGTTCTCGGGCATCGTGGCCGGCAACGTGAAGGAAGACGGCATGCGCCGCATCGAGGCGCACGGGCCGTTCGAGATCCACGGCGACGCGGACATGATGCAGTCCCTCGACGCACTGCTGCGTGCCTTCGTGCAGCAGCGCCGCATGAAGATCGCGGGCGAGTACAAGCCCTGCTATCGCGTGGTGGCTTGATCATCCGCAGCCCTTCTGCGCTCGGCGTCGAAGGGAGTGCCGGGCTGAGAGGGCTCGGGTGAGGAGCGATGCTTGCGTCGTCG
Source organism: Lysobacter sp. (assembly GCF_035655815.1). Taxonomy (NCBI): domain Bacteria; kingdom Pseudomonadati; phylum Pseudomonadota; class Gammaproteobacteria; order Lysobacterales; family Lysobacteraceae; genus Lysobacter; species Lysobacter sp. Next base: position 106,800 of record NZ_DASRTS010000015.1, on the reverse strand, counting down.
CAGATCGCTTGAGCGCGGTTCGGTTCGCGGAGAGCCGGGCGTGCTGCAGGCGGCTCGACACGTGTGCGGTGCGATTTGATGTTCAATCGGATCAAGGGAAACGACGGGCGCCGTCATCGGCGGCAGCGGGCTGGGTAACAGCCCCACTGCACTCATCCGGTCGTCGGCAGCCTCACCGTCGCGATGAACCGCTTGCCTTCCAGCTGGGTGAGCACGCTGCCGCGCCCTCCGGTAAGCGCCTCGATCCGCACCTGCGAGGCGTTCAATCCGACCTGATGACCCGGGCGATTCTCGCCGCCCGGAGCCAGCGGATTGGTAATCCGCACGATCACGGTATCGGGTGTGGTCGTGACGGCGATCTCGATCTCGCCGCCGTCCGGTCGTCGTTCGATGCCGTGCCGGATCGCGTTCTCCACCAGAGGCTGGATCGACAGCGCCGGCACCGTGACCTTGGGCAACTCGCGCGGCAGCTTCCACGCCACCCGCAGCCGCTCGCCGAAGCGCAGCGATTCGATTTCCAGATAGCGGCGGGCGAGGGCGAGTTCGTCCTCCAGCGAGATGTCGCGCGGCCCTGCGAGCGCGGCGCGGAACAGGTCGGCCAGATCCAGCAGCAGGCGCTCCACTTCCTCGGGCTGCCGCCGGACCAGTGCGGCACCGGTGTTGAGCGTGTTGAACAGGAAGTGGGGGCGGATACGTGCCTGTAGCGCTTCCAGTTCCGACTGCCTGGCGCGCAACGTCATCTGGCGGGCTCGCCAGTAGTTCTGGAACACCGCCAGCCCAAGCAGGCCGACCGTAAGGACGATGCCGGTCAGTCGCAGGAATGGCCCGCGCCACTCGCGTTCTTCCGAAGGCCACAGTCCCGCGAGCAACCCCCACGCCATGCTTGCGACGAGCCAGGTTGCGATGACTAGCAGCCCCAGGACGATGTAGGCCAGCCGTTGCGGCCGTACGTCCGCCAAGGCGTGTCGCATCAAGTACAGGCCGCCGAGCGCGGCAAGTGTGACCCACTGGATCGCGATGGATGAAAGGCCGAAATACACCCACCGGTCACCCGTGATCCCCGGTGCCAGGGCGAGCACGACCGCCAACCCTTCGCCGGCCAGCACGACCCAGATGATGACGGAGGCGCGCCATAGCGCGTCGAGTGGGCTTGTGGTGGGCTCTGTTCTCGCCACGTGGCACGGATGCTGCAACGTAAAGGTGACCGCCATCATGCCGCGGGGCCGCTGACGCCTCCACCCCTGCCGCCCATCGGTCCTTGGTGGAACCGCCTGTCGGAACGGCCTACCGTAGCCATGTCGTAAATAGGGGAAACACCATGTTCGTCCTCCAGGGCGCCTCGCCAAGGCGTGGTCCTGTCCATGCGCGCGCGGCCCGGGCAGCCGGCTTCACTCTGATCGAGCTCCTGGTCACCGTCTCGATCATCGGGATTCTGGCGGCCATGGCTTATCCCAGCATGACTTCGATGATCAACGCGAACCGCCTGGCGGGCGCGACGAATGAAATGATCGCCACGCTGCAGCTGGCGCGCATGGAAGCGGTCCGCCTGAATGCACCGGTGACGGTATGCCGCACGGAGGATGGGACTACCTGCAAGGCAGGCGTGCTCTGGAACAGCTGGATCATTCTGGCTGACGCCGATCGGGACGGAACGGTGGACGACGTGCTGCGTGTCAGCAATGCGACTGCGCCACTGGAGGTCAACGCCAGTGCCGCGGTGCAGAACAGCAGCCTGAGCTTCCGCTCCGATGGGCGTGCGCGGGCAGCCAACGGCTCCCTGCTCAACGCGCAATTCTCGGTCTGTCTGCCTGTCACCAAGCCGGTGGATAACGAGCGCCTCATTTCAATCGGGGCTGGCAGCAGGGTGTCATCCAGCTCGAGCAATGCCGCTGGCAAATGCTTGGCCCCCGGCGATTCGAAAGGTTAGGAGAGCGATACCAGATGCCATACCGCAATCACCCTTCATCACCCGGGCGACAGGGCGGCGTCGGCCTCATCGAGGTCCTTATCGCCGTTCTCGTCATGGCCATCGGCCTGCTGGGCATCGCAGCCCTGCAGGCGACGGCGCTGCGCAATAGCCAGAGCTCGATGGAGCGCAGCCAGGCAACCGTGCACAGCTACGCCATTCTGGACGCGATGCGCGCGAACCTGGATTCGGCGCGCGCCGGCAACTACGACATGGACATGACCTGTGATGCTCCCGAATTGCCCGAGGAGCCGTCACTGGGGGAAGCGGACAAGGCTGCCTGGGTTGCATCCCTGCATTCCGACCTTGGTGAAACCTCCTGCGGCAAGGTGGAGTGTGTTGCCGCCTCCGAAGGCGACGCCATGGACTGCACCGTGACCGTGCAATGGAACGACAGCCGCGGTTCGGGCGGCGAAGAAGAACAGACCATGGTCACCACGGTGCGCATATGAGCCGCGTGCAATTCAGTGGCGCGCGTCGCGCGCAATCCGGTTTCACCCTGGTCGAGTTGATGATCTCGCTGGTGCTGGGCCTGCTGGTTGCAGGTGCCGCGGCCGGCATCTTCCTCTCCAACCAGCGCACGTTCCGGGCAACCGATAGCCTCGCCCGCATCCAGGAGAACGCCCGCGTCGCATTCGAGCTGATGGCGCGGGATGTCCGGGAAGCGGCAGGCAATCCCTGCGGGAAGAACCTGCCGATGGCCAACGTACTTAACGGTTCGTCTGCCGGGAATGCGCCGTGGTGGATGAAATGGGACCAGGGCATCGTCGGCTATGACAATGGGGCGCTCGCCGGTTCAGCTGGTGGTACCGACGCATTGGAGTTCCTGGCGGCCGGCAACTCAACTGTGACGGTGACCCAGCACGACCAACAGGCGGGCAATCCTGGCTCCCCTGCGAATTTCAAGGTCAATACGACTACCCACGGCCTGCGTGACAACGACATCATCCTCGTGTGCGACTACACGCAGGCGAGCATCGTGCAGCTCAACAAGGCGGCCGATGGCAATCTGACCGTGGAATTCAACAAGGGCAACGCAACCTCGCCCGGCAACTGCACCAAGGGCCTCGGCGTGCCGGTCATCTGCACGGCCAATGGTTCGTCCAAGTCGTACGGGCCCAATTCACTCGTTGCCAAATTGTATGCAGTGCAATGGTACGTAGCGGACAACGGGCGTGGCGGTCGATCGCTGTATCGGGTGTACATGGACAAGGGGGCCCCACTTCCCGCCGAGGAAGTCGCCGAGCAGGTGCAGGACATGCAGCTCAGCTACCTCCAGGCTGGAGGCGTGGGTTATGTGACCGCCGGCGCCGTCACCGACTGGAAGAGCGTGGTAGCCGTACAGATCAGCCTGTCCATGCAAGGAACCACCAACGTTGGTGAGGGCAGGACCCAGCTCAAGCGCACCTTGACCCACGTCGTCACGCTCCGGAATCGCACCTCATGAAGCGAAACATCCAGATTGCTCGCAAACAGCGCGGCGCGGCACTGATCGTCGTGCTCATCCTGCTCATCCTGGTGACGCTCCTGGGGCTGGCGAGCCTGCGCGGCGCGCTGATGGAGGAGCGAATGAGCGCAAACATGTTCGACCGTGGCATCGCATTCCAGGCTGCTGAGTCCGCGCTGCGCATCGCCGAGCAGAAGGTTCGAGTCGCAGCTGCCGCAGGCCAATCGATCGGCGTCGACTGCTCCGCAATCGGTGTCATTTGCGTCGGCACTCCACCGAACGTGAATGCCAGCAACCCGGCCAAGTGCGAAGCCAACTCCTCTGGTTGCTGGGCCGACATTGGTGAAGCCGACAAGGACGCGTACTCGGAAACGGTAGCGGGCACACCGCAGTACTACATCGAGTTCATGGGCGACTTCCCGGTCAACGCGGAAGACTCGGGTGCCGGGCGCAGCGCGTCGGGAAACCAGTATGGTGCCCCGCCACCGACCTATGGCAAGTCGATCTATCGCATCTCGGCCCGTAGCCACGACCCGAGCCGCATATCGGGTCGCGCAGTCGTAGCGCTGCAAGCCACCATTGAATTGCGTTAAGTCCGGCCAATGGCCGAACAGAAGAACAACTTCGGAGTCAGATCGATGACCGTTCGATCCTCAAAGCTGAAAAAGGGCAGGGCCATGCCGCGATGGATGGCGGCGACCCTTGCCGCTCTCATCACCGCGGTCACCGGTACCGTTACTGCGCAGGTGGATATCGCGCAGGCACCGCTGTACGTCGGTTCACGAGTTCCTGGCAACCTGGCCCTTGTTCCGTCGGTGGAGTACCCGACGATCATCAGCCAGGCCAACATCGGCCCGTATGACGTCAACCGCAAGTACATGGGCTACTTCGACGCCGACAAGTGCTATACGTATGTTTACGACGATGTCGAAACCAAGCGTCATTTCCAGCCGGTTGCGACCACTGCCAACCATCAATGCTCCAATACTCGCTGGAGCGGCAATTTCCTGAACTGGGCGGCGACGCAGACGATCGATCCCTTCCGTCTCGCCCTTACCGGCGGTTATCGCGTCCTGGACGAGCCTAGCAAGACATGGCTCGAGAAGGCTCGCCACGACCGCAACAGCCTCTATCCGAACCGTTCAATCACCAGCAACATCTCCACGTCCACGCCGGCCTCATGGGGCTCGCTTGTCGTCAGGGTGCAAGGCCTTGGCAACAAGATGTACCTGGCAGCCAATTACAAGAGCAATGGCGACAACAACGACATCGATCGCTCTGGCGCTGTCCCCTACAATCCTGACCGTCACTCCCTGATCGTCAAGAACAACAGGCCCGTCGTCGAGGACACTGGCGACTGCCAGACGAGGTGGGGGCAGACGACCTGCCAGAACCTGTCGACGACGTTGCTGGAGGTCAGCGTTCGCGTCGCGGTGTGTGTGGAGGGCCTGCTCGAACCCAACTGCAAGCAGTACAGCCAGGGCTGGAAACCGGAAGGCCTGATTCAGGAGTACTCGGACCGGATCCGCTACAGCATTTTCGGCTACCTCAACGATTCCAGCATCACCCGTGACGGCGGTGTACTTCGTGCCAACCAGAAATTCGTGGGGCCTGAGACTCATGATCCCACACGAGGGGTGCTAGCAAACTCCGCCCGCGAGTGGGATCCGACAACCGGTGTTCTCTATGCGAATCCTGATGCGGCAGCGGCGGCGGCGACGCCCGGGGGCATTACCAACAGCGGTGTCATCAACTATCTGAACAAGTTCGGGCAGATGACGTCTGCCGAACACAAAAGCATCGACCCGGTCAGTGAGCTCTATTACACCGCAGTACGCTATTTCAAGAAGCAGGGCAACGTAACCGCGTACAGCGACATCAGCAGCAATGCGTACACGCTTGCTGACGGCTTCCCGGTAATCACTGACTGGAATGATCCAATTCAGTACCGCTGCCAGGCTAATGTCGTGCTCGGCATCGGCGACGTCTACACACACCGCGACAAAAACCTCCCCGGTAATTCAAGCACCAGTGAGGAGCCAAAGGTCCCGGCGGAAGTTAGTGCCGACAAGACCGTCGACGTCGTAAAGGCAACGAAGAAGGTCGCCGAACTCGAAGGCATTACCATCAACACGCCCTTCACTGGCCGCAACAACTCCGCCTACATCGCCGGTCTAGCCTACGACTCGCACACTCGCGACATCCGCGGTGATGTGAGTGGCAAGCAGACGATCGCGACGCATTGGGTGGACGTGCGCGAGAACCAGATCCTTGAGCCGAAAACCGCAAACCAGTACTGGCTGGCAGCCAAGTACGGCGGCTTCCGTGTTCCGGAGGATTTTGACCCCTATGCCCGCACGCAGCCTCTGGATCCGAGCTGGTGGCACTCCAATACTGATTACCTGACCAGTGGTGCCAACGGTGGTACCACCAGCACCGTGACCAACTACCCGCGTGCCGACAACTTCTACGTTGCGAGCGAAGCGGACAAGATGATCGAAAGCTTGACGAAGGCGTTCAAGCAGATTGCTGCGGAAGTGAGCGGTTCTTCGGCATCGCTCGCGGCCAACAGCACACGTCTTGAAAGCGGCGCGATGGCATACCAGGCTCGCTTTTACAGCCCATCGTGGCGCGGCGAGTTGAGCGCCTATGCGCTGGATCCGACCACGGGGGGCTTCTCCGCCGACCCCGTCTGGAACGCAGGCGACATGCTGGGCAAGAAGGCTTGGACAGAGCGCAAGATCTATGTGCATAACCCGCAGGCCGCGGCTGGCAAGCGTTACCAGTTGGCGACGTGGGACGCGCTGGGTGCTGCGCAGCAGAGCGCGCTTGGCGAGCAGAAGGTGCTCGATTATCTCCGCGGCGACCGTACGAACGAGGGCGTGTTCCGGACACGCCAGAGTGTGCTCGGCGACATCGTGCACTCGCAGCCGGTATATGTTGGTCAACCGGACGCGCGCCTGTACTACGGGGCAGGGTTCGATGGCGCTGCTGACTATGTGAAGTTCGCCGAAGATCAGGCCCAACGGCTTGGCGTGGTCTACGTGGGCGCCAACGATGGCATGCTCCACGCTTTCAATGCGGAGACCGGCGAGGAGGTGTACGCCTTCATGCCAGCCGCAGCGATCAACGCCGACCTCAAGAGCCTCACGTCGCCTGATTACGAGCACCGGTTCTTTGTCGACGGTGAAGTGACTGTCGCCGACGTCTATTCGAAGGCCGACAAGGAGTGGAAGACCATCCTGGTGGGAAGCATGGGGCGTGGCGGAAAGGCCGTATTCGCGCTCGACGTGACCGACCCGGAAGCCGTTAAGTTCCTCTGGGAGAAGAACGCGACCGACGTCGCGGCGCTGGGTAACGTTCTGGGCAAGCCGATCATTGCGCAGGTCGCCAACGGCGACTGGCAGGTGCTGATCGGTAACGGTCCAAACAGCAGCACCGGGACGGCGCAGCTGGTGATGATCGGCGTGGAGTCTGGTACCGTCACGACCGTATCGACCGGCGTGTCAGGCGATAACGGTCTTTCCGCAGTGGATGCATGGGACAAGGACCGCGACGGATTCTATGACACCGTTTACGGCGGCGACCTTGCGGGCAACCTGTGGCGCTTCACAGGCGTTGGCAAAGGCACGGCCAAGGCGGAGAAGATGTTCGAAGCGGTTGGACCTGACAGCAATGTCCAGCCGATCACCGCGGCGCCGCTGATCATGATGAACACCGAGACTCGCGACGTGTGGGTCTATGTCGGGACCGGACGCTATCTTGGCAGTGGCGACGTCGCAAACAAGGACGTGCAGTCGTGGTACGGGCTCATGGACAAGGGGGCGGCAATTACCGGCCGCACGGACCTCGTCGAATCTGAAATCCTGGCCGAAGTCGCCAAGGGTGATCTGCTCGCCCGCGTCACCAGTGAGCTGAAGGGGGCCGACCTGGCTGGAAAGAGCGGTTGGTACATGGACCTGGTTTCACCAGTGAACGGCAAGGAGGGTGAACGAATGGTCGTGCCTAACCGTTTCGAGCGGGGAATGCTGCTTGGTACCACGCGCATTCCGGACTCCTCGGACGTGTGCAGCCCGGGCGGGCGTGGTTTCGTGATGGCCATCGATCCATTCACTGGCTCCCGACCCTCCTCCTCGTTCTTCGATGTCAACGGTGATGGCAAGTTCGACGACAAGGACATGGTCAAGGTCGGTGACAAACTGATGCCCGCGAGCGGCATCGGGTTCGGCAGCAGCCCGAACGGTCCGATCTTCGTGGACGACGACATGCTGGTGAACCTCGACGACGGCTCCAAGAAGAAGATCGATACTCGTGGTACTGGCTCGAAGGCGTCGCGAATCTCGTGGCGCGAACTGTTGATGGATTGACGGGGAAAGATGAACATGCTGAGCACCTACTCCCAGCGTCATCGCACCGCGCGCAGCGCGGTGCGGGGTTTCACCTTGATCGAGTTGATGATCGTCGTCGGCATCATCGCGGTCCTGGCCGCAATCGCGTATCCCTCGTACCAGAATCACGTCCTCAAGTCGCGTCGCGCTGCAGCCGCTGCGTGCTCGCTCGAGGCCGCGCAGTTCATGGAGCGGTTCTATACGACCAATCTCAAGTACGACAAGGATGCCGGCGGCAACGGCGTGGCACTGCCCGCGTCGACATGCGCCAATGACTTGGCGGCGTTCTACACGATCAGTCTGTCGGCAGTAGCAGCCAACACGTACACCATCCAGGCGGCGCCGAAGGGCGCACAGGCCCGCGACACGAAGTGCGCGACGCTTTCGCTCAACGAGAAGGGTGAGAAGAAGACGAGCAACACGGGCACGTCCGTGTCCGAATGCTGGTGATGCGATCGGGCGGATACCGGTTTCTTCGTCCCTCGTTCGACAAAACAAAAGAGGCCGCGATCGCTCGCGGCCTCTTTCTTAATCTGGCGCCCGAAGTTGGACTCGAACCAACGACCCCCTGATTAACAGTCAAGTGCTCTAACCGGCTGAGCTATTCGGGCGGGGACCGGCATTGTAAAGCCTCCATCGGCGGGGTCAAGCCTTGGCGCACTTCAGGGGCTGTATGCGCACTTCAGGGGTTTCAGGGGACGTTCGGACCTGACCCGTCCCGCGTTGTTGACCACTACTGCCCCTAACTCATAGCCCGTTCGCCGGGAACATAGGCGCAAGGTGAGGTTGGTGCCGTAGCCGAAGCCGCTGGGCTGATAGCGAAGATAGTGGCGGCCTGCCGTGGCGCGTATGGCGATGTCCTGCGGGACAGGGCCGAGTTGCCGCAGTACATCTTCCTCCCTGGCGGGTTTCGCGCTCCGGTTGGTGTCGACAAACACGATCCAGCCGTCGTCCCACGACAGGTCGCGCCGGCAATTCCTGCCGTCCTGGCTGGGGCAGACGCTGATCGGTGCCCGTTGGCTGATCGCAACCATTCGCGCGCTGGCCAAGGAGCCGGTGAGTTCGTGGAAGATGCCGCTGACACGCGCCGATTCCATCAGCTGGCTGAACGCGGGAACACCAAGCGCGAGCAGGACGGAGAGCACTGTCAAGGTCGTAACCAGTTCGACCAGGGTGAAGCCGCGGCGGAGACGGTGCATGGCGATCGGCTTGGCGGAAAGCGCAAGTCTTCGCAGTCGGATCGGGTGCTCCCATCGGTCCGGTGGCGCTCCCGGGGTAGGGAAAGGGCACTTATGCCCCCATCCTCCAACCCATCTACACTGAAGGTTTCTCCGGAGCCGCGCCGATGAACGACAGCCTCCACCCTGCCGGATTCCAGCTCGTCTCGCCCTATCAGCCCGCCGGCGACCAGCCGCAGGCGATCGAGCGGCTGGTGGCGGGGTTCGAGAGCGGCCTGGCCGCGCAGACCGTGCTCGGCGTGACCGGCTCGGGCAAGACGTATACGGTCGCCAACGTGGTGCAGCAGGTGCAGAAACCGACCCTGGTGATGGCGCCCAACAAGACGCTGGCGGCGCAGCTGTACGGCGAGTTCAAGGCGTTCTTCCCGCACAACGCGGTCGAGTACTTCGTCAGCTACTACGACTACTACCAGCCCGAGGCCTACGTCCCGTCCTCCGATACCTTCATCGAGAAGGACAGTTCGGTGAACGAGCACATCGAGCAGATGCGCCTGTCCGCGACCAAGGCGCTGCTGGAGCGCCGCGACACGATCATCGTCTGCACCGTGTCCGCCATCTACGGCCTGGGCGACCCCAACGAATATTTCCGCATGGTGCTGCACATGGTGCGCGGCGAGCGCATCGACCAGCGCGAGCTGATCCGCCGCCTCACCGAGATGCAGTACACCCGCAACGACACCGAACTGCGCCGCGCGACCTATCGCGTGCGCGGCGAAGTGGTGGACGTCCACCCGGCCGAAAGCGACGCCGAGGCACTGCGCATCGAGCTGTTCGATGGCGAGATCGAGCGACTGACGCTGTTCGATCCGCTCACCGGCGAGAGCCTGCGCACGGTGCCGCGTTACACCATCTACCCCGGTTCGCATTACGTCACCACGCGCCGGACGGTGCTGGACGCCATCGACACCATCAAGGAAGAACTGCGCGAACGCCTGGAGCAGCTGTACGCGCAGAACAAGCTGGTCGAAGCGCAGCGCCTGGCGCAGCGCACGCAGTTCGACCTGGAGATGCTTGCCGAGGTCGGCTACTGCAACGGCATCGAGAACTACAGCCGCCATCTCACCGGGCACATGCCCGGCGAGCCGCCGCCGTGCCTGTTCGACTATCTGCCGCCGGACGCGTTGCTGGTAGTCGACGAGTCCCACGTGACCGTTCCGCAGATCGGCGCCATGTACAAGGGCGACCGCTCGCGCAAGGAGACGCTGGTGGAGTTCGGTTTCCGCCTGCCGTCCGCCCTGGACAACCGGCCGCTGCGCTTCGAGGAGTGGGAGGGCCGCTCGCCGCGCGCCATCTACGTCTCGGCCACGCCCGGCCCGTACGAGCTTCGCAAGTCCGAGGACCAGATCGTTGAACTCGTGGTCCGTCCCACCGGCCTGATCGATCCGGAAGTGGAGATCCGTCCGGTCGCGACGCAGGTGGACGATGTACTGGGCGAGATCAACGAGCGCGTGGCGATGGGCGACCGCGTGCTGATCACTACGCTGACCAAGCGCATGGCCGAAAACCTCACCGAATACCTCGGCGAGCACGGCGTGCGCGTGCGCTACCTGCATTCCGATGTGGACACCGTGGAGCGCGTGGAGATCATCCGCGACCTGCGCCTGGGCAAGTTCGATGTGCTGGTGGGCATCAACCTGCTGCGCGAGGGCCTGGACATGCCGGAGGTGTCGCTGGTGGCGATCCTCGATGCCGACAAGGAAGGCTTCCTGCGCTCTACCGGATCGCTGATCCAGACCATCGGCCGTGCGGCCCGCAACGTTCGCGGCAAGGCGATCCTGTACGCCGACCGCATCACCAATTCCATGCAGCGCGCACTGGAGGAGACCGATCGTCGCCGCCAGCGGCAGGTGGAGTACAACGCCGAGCACGGCATCACGCCCAAGTCGGTGGCCAAGGCGGTCGTCGACATCATGGAAGGCGCGCGCGCCGAGCCGGGCGAGACCGCCAAGGGACGTGGCAAGTCGCGCAAGGTCGCGGAGAACCTGGCCGAGTACGCCAAGCTCAGCCCCAGCCAGTTCGCGGCCCGCATCAAGGCGCTGGAACAGCAGATGTACCAGCATGCCCGTGACCTGGAGTTCGAGCAGGCCGCCGCCGTCCGCGACCAGCTGCGCCAGCTCAAGGACGCCGGATTCGCGGCCTGAACCCATCGTAGGCGCGCCGGCAGTGTTGCCCACGACCCGCCGACGGGCTACACTGCGCGCCCCTCGTCGAGCAGTTCGGCGACGAAAGGGCGGTTAGCTCAGCGGTAGAGCACTACCTTGACATGGTAGGGGTCACAGGTTCGAACCCTGTACCGCCCACCACCTTAAGTGGTTGATACGGCGAGACCTTCGGGTCCTCGCCGTTTTCATTTTCGATGGCCACTGACCCCACGCTGACCTCAAGCAGCGCCTGCAGCCTGGGCACGTCGCGGGCCAGATCCCTCATGAGTCTCCGCCAGTGCCTTGCGCACTGCGCCCATGTAGGTCGGGTCGAACTTCGCACAGACGATTGCCAAGAAGCTGCGAGACATCAGCGCGGACTCGCAGGGTCCGCCGACACGGCCGACGCAACCCTGTACCGCCCACCACTTACGTTTTTGCTTTTGCGCCGCGCCAAACGCCGTTGACTTGGCCGCTGCCAGCCCCAACACTTCACGCCGTAGCTCCGGCAGCCGCCGGAGCGGAATTCCGAGGTGGCCCGCGGCAACACCGCCGGCCGAGCGTGCGACATGAGCACTACCACCGCCCACCGCTGAACGCCGACGACGCCCCTCCAGACGGCGCCGCGGCGCCGTTTTTCGTTTCCGGAACCTCCCGGTCCGCTTCGACCGCAAGCCGCGCCCTACGCGCCAGCCCAAGTACCCAATGATCGCCATCACGCTCCCCGACGGCAGCCGCCGTGAATTCGAACAACCCGTATCCGTCGGCGAGGTCGCCGCTTCCATCGGCGCCGGCCTGGCCAAGGCCGCCCTGGCCGGCAAGGTCGACGGCAAGCTGGTCGACACCAGCTATCGCATCGATCGCGACGCCTCGCTCGAGATCGTCACCGACAAGCACCCCGACGCGCTCGACGTGCTGCGCCATTCCACCGCGCACCTGCTGGCGCAGGCCGTGCAGCGCCTGTATCCCGGCGCGCAGGTCACCATCGGCCCGGTGATCGACAACGGCTTCTATTACGACTTCGCCTACGAGCGGCCGTTCACCCCCGAGGACCTGCCGGCCATCGAGGCCGAGATGCAGAAGATCGTGAAGGAGTCTCTGCCGGTGTCGCGCAGCGTGAAGTCGCGCGACGCGGCGGTCGATTTCTTTCGCGGCATGGGCGAGGCGTACAAGGCCGAGATCATCGAATCGATTCCGTCCAGCGAGGAACTCTCGCTGTACAGCCAGGGCGAGTTCACCGACCTGTGCCGCGGCCCGCACGTGCCGTCGACGGACAAGCTGCGCGCGTTCAAGCTGATGAAGGTGGCCGGCGCGTACTGGCGTGGCGATTCGAAGAACCAGATGCTCAGCCGCATCTACGGCACGGCCTGGCTCAACGACAAGGACCTCAAGGCGTACCTGACGCAGCTGGAGGAAGCCGAGAAGCGCGATCACCGCAAGATCGCCAAGGCGCAGGACCTGTTCCACCTGCAGGAAGAAGGCCCGGGCCTGATCTTCTGGCATCCCAAGGGCTGGTCGATCTGGCAGGTCGTCGAGCAGTACATGCGCCGCGTCTACCGCGAGACGGGCTATGGCGAGGTGCGCTGCCCGCAGATCCTCGACGTGTCGCTGTGGCAGAAGTCCGGCCACTGGGACAACTACAAGGACAACATGTTCTTCACCGAGTCCGAGAAGCGGACCTACGCGCTGAAGCCCATGAACTGCCCCGGCCACGTGCAGGTGTTCAACCAGGGCCTGCACAGCTACCGAGATCTGCCGATCCGCTATGGCGAATTCGGCGCCTGCCATCGCAACGAGCCGTCCGGCGCGCTGCACGGCATCCTGCGCGTGCGCGGCTTCACGCAGGACGACGGCCACATCTTCTGCACCGAGGACCAGATCGAGTCCGAAGTGCGCGCCTTCCACGAGCAGGCCCTGAAGGTCTACGGCGACTTCGGCTTCACCGACATCCAGATCAAGATCGCCCTGCGCCCGGATTCGCGCCTCGGCGACGACGCCACCTGGGACAAGGCCGAGGAAGCCCTGCGCTCGGCGCTGAGCGCGGCCGGCGTCCAGTGGGAGGAGCTGCCGGGAGAGGGCGCCTTCTACGGCCCCAAGATCGAGTACCACCTGAAGGACGCCATCGGCCGCACCTGGCAGCTGGGCACCATGCAGGTCGACTTCATGATGCCGGGACGGCTGGGGGCGGAGTATGTGGACGAACAGAGCCAGCGCCGCCATCCGGTGATGCTGCACCGGGCCATCGTGGGCTCGATGGAGCGCTTCATCGGCATCCTGATCGAGCACCACGCCGGGCAGTTCCCGAGTTGGTTGGCCCCGATCCAGGCGGTGGCGATGAACATCACCGACGCCCAGGCGCAATACGTGGACGAGGTCCGGAAATCCCTTTCAAATCAAGGCTTCCGGGTCCATTCCGATTTGCGCAACGAAAAAATCGGCTTTAAGATTCGCGAGCACACGCTGCAGCGCGTGCCGTACCTGCTGGTGGTCGGTGACCGCGAGAAGGAGAACGGCCTGGTCTCCGTGCGCACACGGGGCGGGGAAGACCTGGGGACGATGTCCGTCGCCGATTTCGCCTCGCGTTTGCGCAGTGAGGGCGTACAGTAGCGCCTGCAGCCTGACCTGACCCGGCCGCCCCGTGGCAGCCGGGTTATGCGGATCCTTCCGCAAAAGCCCGGCCATCCATGGCCGGACGTTTCAAATTTTTGGAGATTGCAACATCAGTACCCCCGAGAAGCCGAATCGCAAGAACCAGGAAATCCGCGTACCGCGCGTGCGCGTGATCGGCAGCGATGGCGAAATGATCGGCGTGCTTTCGCGCGACGAAGCCCTGCGCATGGCCGAGGACGAAGACCTCGACCTCGTCGAGATCCAGCCCAATGCGGACCCGCCGGTCTGCAAGATCATGGATTTCGGCAAGTTCCGCTTCGAGCAGCAGAAGAAGGCCAACGAGGCGAAGAAGAAGACCAAGCAGGTCGAGATCAAGGAGCTCAAGTTCCGTCCCGTCACCGACGAGGGCGACTACCAGATCAAGCTGCGCAACATGCGCCGCTTCCTGGAAGAGGGCGACAAGGTCAAGGTCAACATCCGCTTCCGTGGCCGCGAGATGAGCCACCAGGAGCTCGGTCGCGAGATGGCCGCGCGCATCGAGGCCGACCTGGGCGACGACATCGTCATCGAGTCGCGTCCGCGCCTGGAAGGCCGGCAGATGGTCATGATGATCGCGCCGAAGAAGAAGTAAGCCTGCGGCCCGCCTTCTGGCGGAGCCGGGTCCCGGAAAAGGCGCCGCGGGGCGCCTTTCTCCGTTCAGGGGTGGGGCGGGGCATGCCCCTGCCCTCGAACCTGCTGATTTTCAAAGAAAAGATTTGCAACCCGGGCGGGCGGGCCGCATAATATGCGGCCCGGTTCGCCGGGTTTGTTGTATGCAGTATCACGGACCTGTCTTGATCCCTCGATGGATCAAAGACTTACAAGCCGGCAGGGCAGGACGGAAAGAGTGGCCACGCCACCGCCCAGGCCAGTGACCTAAACCTCCGAAAGGACATCGCAATGCCCAAGATCAAGACCAATCGGGCGGCGGCCAAGCGCTTCCGGAAGACCGCTTCCGGCAAGTACAAGTGCGGCCACGCCAACAAGAGCCACATCCTCACCAAGAAGGCGACCAAGCGGAAGCGCAACCTGCGGCAGACGAACCATGTTCGTGCCGAGGACGCGGGCCGTCTGGACCGCATGCTGCCGTATCTCTGAGGAGGGCTGAACAATGGCACGAGTAAAGCGTGGCGTGCAGGCGCGCCGCCGTCACAAGAAGATCCTGAAGCAGGCCAAGGGCTACTACCACGCCCGTCGCAAGGTTTTCCGCGTCGCCAAGCAGGCGGTCACGAAGGCCCTGCAGTACGCCTACATCGGTCGCAAGCAGAAGAAGCGCAACTTCCGTTCGCTGTGGATCACCCGCATCAACGCGGCGGCCCGCATCAACGGCCTGAGCTACAGCCGCTTCATGAACGGCCTGATGAAGGCCGGCATCACCCTCGACCGCAAGGTGCTGGCGGACATCGCCGTGCACGATGCGCAGGGTTTTGCGGCGCTGGCCGAAAAGGCGAAGGGCGCGCTCGCGGCGTAAGTTGTCCGTCAGGCCGGCCAGGTCCTCCGGGATCGGCTGGTCGTGGCACAACGCAGTACACGCATGGGGAAGGGCGCAAGTCCTTCCCCATTGCCGTTTCTGGACTCGGCAAAGCGAAGTCCGTCGAATCAGACATGGAGGATGCAATGAACGGGATTTCGAGGTGCGGCCAGCGCAGTGTGTGCATGCTGGCGTTGCTTATGGGGACGACGGTCGTGGCGGCGCAGGAGCCGGATGCCGGCCAGACACGGAACGCCGACGCGCTCGCGCGCTTTGGCGACGTGATGCTCGGGATGGGCCGCAACGAGCAGTGCAAGATGCTGGACGAGGCGCGCACCGAGCAGTACAGCAAGGACGTTGCCGCGATCATCAAGGCGCTGGAGAAGCAGATCCCGCCACAGCAGTTGCTGGGTGTGGTGATCAATGCGACGGCAGCGACCGGCGCGCCGAAATCGGCGGGGGGCTGCGACGATGCCACCAGGCAACTGGTCGAAGCGGGCAGCGAGAACGCGAAGAACTGGGCGGAGGAGCTCCGCCGGGGTCGGTCGCGAGGCAATTCAACGCAAGGCAAGTGAGAGGAAACGGGAGCACATGGCGCAGATCGAGCAACTGACCCAGCACGCGCTGGCCGACATTGCGGCGGCGGATTCTCCCGACGCGATCGAAGCCCTGCGCGTGGCACTGCTCGGCAAGAACGGCAGCGTGACCGCGCAGCTCAAGCAACTGGGTGCGTTGCCGCCCGACCAGCGCAAGACCGCCGGCGAGGCGATCAACCGCGCGCGTGATGAACTGACCGCCGCGCTTGGCGAGCGCCGCTCCGTGCTGGAAGAAGCCGCCCTCAATGCGCGCCTGGCATCGGAAAGCATCGACGTCACGCTGCCTGGCATCGACGGTACGCGCGGTGGCCTGCATCCGGTCAGCCGGACGATGGAGCGCATCGCCGACATCTTCGGGCGCCTTGGTTTCGAGCTCAGCAACGGCCCGGAAATCGAGGACGACTGGCACAACTTCGAAGCGCTGAACTTCCCGCCGCACCATCCGGCGCGCGCCATGCACGACACGTTCTATTTCGGCGACGGGCGGCTGCTGCGCACGCATACGTCCGGTGTGCAGGTGCGTTACATGCAAGAGCACGCGCCGCCGCTGCGCATGATCGCGCTGGGCAAGGTGTACCGCAGCGACAGCGACCAGACCCACACGCCGATGTTCCATCAGTGCGAAGGTCTGCTGGTCGACGAGCACGCAAGCTTCGCGGACCTGAAGGGCACGCTGGCCGAGTTCGTGCGCGCGTTCTTCGAGCGCGATTTCGAAATGCGCTTCCGTCCCAGCTACTTCCCCTTCACCGAGCCTTCGGCCGAGGTCGACATCGCCTGGCAGCAGCCCGATGGCAGCACGCGCTGGCTGGAAGTGCTGGGCTGCGGCATGGTGCACCCGAACGTGCTGCGCAATGTCGGCATCGATCCGGAGAAGTACACGGGCTATGCCTTCGGCCTGGGCGTCGAGCGCTTCGCGATGCTGCGCTACGGCGTCGACGACCTGCGCAGCTTCTTCGACAACGACGTGCGTTTCCTGAAGCAGTTCGCCTGACTGCACGTGACTGGTGATGCGTGATGGGTGATCTGAAAGAGCCCGTCACGTAGCCAATCCCGCATCTCGAATCACGAATCACGGCTCCCCAATGAAATTCTCCGAAAACTGGCTGCGCCACCACGTTCCGACTACCGCTTCGCGCGACGAACTCGCCGCGACGCTGACCGCGATCGGCCTGGAGGTCGAGGAAGTGACGCCGCTTGGCGAATCGCTCGATGGCGTGGTCGTCGCGCAGATCCTCAGTGCAAGCAGGCACCCGGAGGCGGACCGCCTGCAGATATGCGAAGTCGACACGGGCAATGGCACCGTGCAGATCGTCTGCGGCGCGCCCAACGCACGCGCAGGACTCAAGGCGCCGCTGGCGACCGTCGGCGCGAACCTGCCCGGTGGCATCGCCATCAAGGCGGCCAAGCTGCGTGGCGTGGAATCGTTCGGCATGCTGTGCTCGGCCAAGGAGCTGGGCGTGGATCCGGACGCGTCCGGCCTGCTGGAACTGCCCGCCGACGCAACCGTCGGCACGCCGTTGGCGCAATACCTCGGACTGCCCGACGCCACCATCGAGATCAAACTCACGCCCAATCGCGCCGACTGCTTCAGCGTGCGCGGCATCGCCTATGACGTAGCAGCTGCGTCGGGCAGCGAGGTCAAGCCGCTGGATGCGTCGCCAGTCCCGGCGCAGAGCAATGCCACCCTGCCGGTCGAACTGCAGGCCGGCGCGCGTGTTCCGCGCTTCGTCGGGCGCGTGATCGACTCGGTGAATGCCAACGTCTCCACGCCATCGTGGATGGCCGAACGCCTGCGCCGCAGCGGCGTGCGCCCGATCAGCTTCCTGGTCGACGTCACCCAGTACGTGATGCTCGAACTCGGCCAGCCGATGCATGCCTTCGACAAGGACACGCTGGAAGGCGCGGTAGTGGTGCGTCCGGCGCGCGAGGGCGAAACGCTCAAGCTGCTCGATGGCCGCACCGTCACGCTCGACGACGATTTCCTGGTCGTCGCCGACGGTCGCGGCGGTGCCGGTGCGCGCGCCGTGGCTCTGGGCGGCATCATGGGCGGGCACGACACGCGCGTCACCGACGGCACGGTCAATGTGTTCCTCGAAGCCGCGCACTGGATCCCGTCGGCGATCATCGGTCGCAGCCGCAAGCTGGGCCTGCACACCGACGCCGGCCACCGCTTCGAGCGTGGTGTCGATCCCGAACTGCCGCGCGTCGCGGTGGAGTATGCGACCCGGCTGATCCTCGACGTGGCGGGCGGCGTGGCCGGCCCGGTCATCGGGGCCGTGCTGCCCGAGCACCTGCAGGCGCCGCAACCCATCGTGCTGCGGCGTGCACGCCTGGCGCGGGCGCTCGGCCTGCAGGTTGCCGACGCCGAAGTCGAACGTATCCTGCGCGCGCTGGGCCTGAGCGTGGAAAACACGTCGGACGGGTGGCGCGTGGTGCCGCCCAGCCGCCGCTTCGATCTGGCGATCGAGGAAGACCTCATCGAGGAGATCGCCCGCATCCACGGCTACGACGCGATTCCGACCACGCTGCCGGCCGGCGCGGCGCGTCTGGTGGCGCCGAGCGAGACCCGCGTCGATGAGGCCACGGCGCGCCGGCAACTGGCCGCCCGCGACTTCCTCGAGGCGGTGAATTACGCCTTCGTCGACGCGGAGCTGCTGGCGGCCTGGGGACTCACCGAAGGCAGCGTGCCGTTGGCCAATCCGCTCAGCGGCGAACTCGGCGTCATGCGTACCGCGTTGCTGCCCGGTCTGGTGGCTGCACTGGCCCGCAATGCCGCTCGCCAGCAGCCGCGCGTGCGCCTGTTCGAACTGGGCAACGTCTTCCGTGCCAACGGCAGCAACGCTCCAGTGGAGACGCTGCGCATCGCCGCCGTCGCCTGTGGCGAGGCACGTGGCGAGCAGTGGGGCGAGCGCGCGCGACCGGTCGGCTTCCACGACCTGAAGGGCGACCTGGACAGCCTGGCTGCGCTTGCCGGCACCAGGCTGGAATACCGCGCCTCGCAGTCCGCCTGGGCCCATCCGGGCCGGTCGGCGGACGTGTATCGCGACAGGGTCCGCCTGGGCTGGATCGGCCAGCTGCATCCGCGCCTGGGCAGGTCCCTGGAGCTCGATGTCGACGTCGTGGCGTTCGAACTGGACGTGGCTCCCCTGTTCAGCCGGGACATTCCACGCGCAACAGGCCTGTCGAAGTATCCGTCCGTCCGTCGCGACCTCGCGTTCGTCGTGCCGGAAGGCATCGAATGGGGCGCCATTTCGGCCGCCGTGAAGCGTGCCGCGGGCCCGTCGTTGCGCGATCTGGTGCTGTTTGACCGCTATCAGGGCAAGGGGGTCGAAAACGGATTCAAGAGTCTGGCTATGGGCTTGATTCTGCAGGATGAATCGCGCACGCTGACTGACCGTGATGTGGATGCGGCGATTGCCTCGGTGACGCAGGCGCTGCAGCGGGAATACGGTGCGGCGATCCGCGGCTGAGGTTGAGGAAGAACGATGGCATTGACCAAGGCTGAAATGGCGGAGCGACTCTTCGACGAGGTCGGGCTGAACAAGCGCGAGGCGAAGGAATTCGTCGACGCGTTCTTCGACGCGCTGCGCGAGGCGCTGGAGCAGGGCCGCCAGGTGAAGCTTTCCGGTTTCGGCAATTTCGATCTGCGCCGCAAGAACCAGCGCCCGGGCCGCAACCCGAAGACCGGCGAGGAGATTCCGATCTCCGCCCGCACGGTGGTGACCTTCCGCCCGGGACAGAAGCTGAAGGAACGCGTCGAGGCCTACACCGGAGCTGAGCATGCTTGACCCCGGCAGCAATCGCGAACTCCCGCCGATCCCGGCCAAGCGCTACTTCACCATCGGTGAGGTCAGCGAGCTGTGCGACGTCAAGCCGCACGTGCTGCGCTACTGGGAGACCGAGTTCCCGATGCTTAACCCGGTCAAGCGGCGCGGCAATCGCCGTTACTACCAGCGCCATGAAGTGCTGATGGTGCGGCAGATCCGCGGCCTGCTGTACGAGCAGGGCTACACCATCGGCGGCGCGCGCCTTCGTCTGGAAGGCGAGACCGCCAAGGACGAGTCCGCATTGAGCTCGCAGATCATCCGCCAGGTCCGCATGGAGCTGGAAGAAGTGCTGCAACTGCTGCGGCGCTGAATCACCCGGCGAGCTTCATCCGAACGCGGCAAACTGGCCGCATCGGCGATACAAACGTTATACTTGCCGCCCGCTCGCAAGGGCGGCACACGCAGTACACGTCGGGGCGTAGCGCAGCCTGGTAGCGCATCTGCCTGGGGGGCAGAGGGTCGTCGGTTCAAATCCGGCCGTCCCGACCATCTTGAAAGCGTGTGCCGGCAGCGCCGGCCACACGCGCGGCGCATCAGCCGCCCATCATTCCGCCGCCGGCCTTGCCCGGCAATCCGTCCTCGCGATTGCCCTCCTGCTCGGGATCGGCTTCAGCGTCCATATCGCCGATTTCCTGATTCAGGCCGCCTTGGGGCACGCGATTGCTGCGCTTGTCGTCGCCTTCGTCGTCGTGACGTTCCTTCTGTTGCATTCCGGTGCCACCCTGCTGGGCCGTGATCGTTGTGTCCTGTTCGCGCTTGCCGGTATTGGCCATCGTTCGTCTCCGGTGGGAGGTGTTCCGAACGTAGCGGGATGGCTGTAACGGCCGGGGCAAGATCGCGACAAGCCATCGTTCTGCGCGGGATTGAGAGACGAGAGGTGCACTGTCGAACCCGCAAGCGGCTGCTTACGATGCGGACATGGACGAAACCGCGCAGCAACGCATACGGGATCTTCGATTGGAGCCGCATCCGGAAGGCGGGTTCTACCGTCGCATCCACGAGTCGCAAACCACCGTCGAACATGACGGAAGGCGAAGGCCGGCGCTGACCGCCATCGACTTCCTGCTGCCGCAGGGGCAGGTCAGCCAGTGGCATCGCGTCGATGCGGACGAGTGCTGGCACTGGCAGGAAGGCGACGCGCTGGAGTTGCGCGTATTCGACGCGGGCAGCTGCAGAGTTGTCACCGTACGGCTCGATGATGCCTCGCGTGGCACGGCCCTGCACATCGTGCCTGCGGGTCGTTGGCAGGCGGCGAGACCTCTTGGCTCCTTCACCCGCGTGATCTGCACGGTGTCGCCAGGATTCGTGTGGGATGGCTTCGAGCTGCTCGAACCCGACAGCGACGTGGCCCATGCCTTGGAAGAGGCGGGCGCACTGCACCTGTAAGGGAACTCGCGGCCCTTCGCCGCACTCGCACCGGGACCGAAACGCACGGAGCGCACATGTCTCACCGTCTGACCTCAGCACTGATTGGAAGCGCGATCGCGGTCTGCGGGAGCGCGCATGCGCAAACGCCCGCCAGCGACCTGCCGATCCGCGATCTCGACACGATGGTGGTCAGTGGCGTGCAGCCGGGCCCCGGTCTGTGGAAGGTGCGCAAGGGCGGGCACACGCTGTGGATCCTCGGCACCGTGTCGCCGTTGCCCCGGCGCATGGAGTGGGAATCGCGCGAGGTTGAGCAGGTCATCGCGCAGGCACAGGAGGTGATCGAGCCGCCGGGCCTGCGTATCGATACGGACCTGGGCTTCTTCGGGACACTTGCGCTGGCGCCCAAGGCCTTCAGCGCGCGCAAGAACCCCGACGGCCAGACGCTGCAGCAGGTGGTGCCAGCCGACATGTACGCGCGCTGGGCGGTACTCAAGCGCAAGTACATTGGGAGCGATGAGGGCGTGGAGAATTACCGGCCGATCCTCGCCGCGATGGAGCTGTACCAGGAGGCGATCGAGGACGTCGGCCTGAAGCAGGGCGGCGTGGTGTGGCCCGTCGTTGAAAAGCTCGCCAAGCGCCATGACGTGCCGCGCACGCAGACCATGGTGACGGTGATGATCGAGGATCCGAAGGTCGCACTGAAGGAATTCCGCAGCACCCGGCTGGAAGACCTCGACTGCTTCGCCAACACATTGCAGCGGCTCGAGTCGGACCTGGGCGCGATGCGCGAGCGCGCCAATGCGTGGGCGATCGGCGATGTGGAGGCGTTGAAGGCACTGCCGTACACCGACCAGAACGAGGCCTGCATCCGTGCAGCGGCGCAGGCCGGCGTGCTGCGCAAGCGTGCGGGCGACATCGAAGCGCAGGTCGAGCGGCGCTGGCTGGGCGTGGCGGAAGCGGCACTGGCGAAGAACCCCGTGACGTTCTCGGTGCTGCCGATGCGCGAACTGACCCGGCCCGATGGCTACATCGCCAAGCTGCGCGCCACGGGATATGAGGTGGAGGAGCCGTAGGGCACGCCAAGGCGTTGGTGTGTGCCGACGCCAAGGTAGGAGCCAGCTTGCTGGCGATCCGATGGAGCGGTCGCCAGCAAGCAGGCTCCTATGGAAGTGCGCAGATACGCAAGGCGGATCTCAACCCGCCACGCTGACCGCCACGTTCGGCCGACCCAGCTCCGGCCAGCGCGTGATCACCGAGGCGCGGATGCCCGCGGCATCGAGCCCGGACTCGGACAGCAGTTGCTCGCGGCTGGCGTGATGCTGGAACTCGTCCGGCAGGCCCAGGTGCAGCATCGGCAGGACGATGCCTTCCGAGGCCAGCAGTTCCGCCACGCCGGAGCCGGCGCCGCCGGCCACGACGTTGTCTTCGAGGGTGACGAAGCCTTCGTGCGTGCGTGCGAGCTCCATGACCAGCGCGCGGTCCAGCGGCTTCACGAAGCGCATGTTCACGACGGTGAGGCCCAGTTCGGCCGCCACGGCTTCCGCCGCCGGCGTGACCGCGCCGAAGGCGAGCAGCGCGATGCGCGAACCGGTACGGCGCACTTCCGCCTTGCCGATCGGCAGCACGTCCAGGGTGGGCTGCACGGGCACGCCCGGGCCGGTGCCACGCGGATAACGCACCGCAGCCGGCCCTTCGTAATGCAGGCCCGTGGTCAGCATCTGCCGGCACTCGTTCTCGTCGGCCGGCGCCATGACCACCATGTTGGGCACGCAGCGCAGGTAGCTCAGGTCCAGGTTGCCGGCGTGCGTCGCACCGTCCGGGCCGACCACGCCGCCGCGGTCGATGGCGAACAGCACGTCGAGGTTCTGTATCGCCACGTCGTGCACCAGCTGGTCGTAACCGCGTTGCAGGAACGTGGAGTAGATCGCGACGACTGGTTTCGCACCTTCGCACGCCATGCCGGCGGCCAGCGTCACGGCGTGCTGCTCGGCGATGGCAACGTCGAAATAGCGCTGCGGGAATTCCTTGCTGAAACGGACCAGGCCCGAACCCTCGCGCATCGCGGGCGTGATGCCCTGCAGGCGCGGCTCGGCCGCGGCCATGTCGCACAGCCAGTCGCCGAAGACGTCGGTATAGGTGGGCTTCTTTGCCCCCGGCTTGCTCACCAGTCCCTTCTCTGGATCGAACGGACCGACGGCGTGGTAGCCGATCTGGTCGCCCTCGGCGAGCTCGTAGCCTTTGCCCTTGGTTGTGATGATGTGCAGCAACTGCGGACCCTTGAGGGTCTTGAGCGTCTTCAGCGCTGACAGCAACGCGGGCAGGTCGTGGCCGTCGATGGGGCCGGTGTAGTGGAAGCCCATTTCCTCGAATAGCGTGGACGGCACGAACATGCCCTTCCAGTGTTCTTCCCAGCGCTTGACGAACTTTGCCGCCGGCTTGTTCTTGTCGCCCAGCAGGCGCTTGCCGCCTTCGCGGATCGCATTGAGCGTGCGGCTGCCGGTCAGCCGGCCGAGCATTTGCGTGAGGCCGCCGACGTTCTCCGAAATCGACATCTGGTTGTCGTTGAGGATCACCAGCAGGTTCGGCTCCGGATCCATCCCGCCGCCGTGGTTAAGCGCCTCGAAGGCCATGCCGGCGGTCATCGCGCCATCGCCGATCACCGCCACCACCTTGCGGTCGTCGCCCTGCTGCTGCAGCGCGATGGCCATGCCCAACGCGGCCGAGATCGAAGTGGACGAATGGCCCACGCCGAACGTGTCGTACTCGCTTTCCTCGCGCTTGGGGAACGGCGCCACGCCGTCCTTCTGCTTGACGGTGTGGATGATGTCGCGGCGGCCGGTGAGGATCTTGTGCGGGTAGGTCTGGTGGCCCACGTCCCACACCAGGCGATCCACTGGCGTCTCGAACAGCCAGTGCAGGGCGACGGTCAGTTCGATCACGCCCAGGCCCGCGCCGAAGTGGCCGCCGACCAGGGCGACCTGTTCGATCAGGTAGGCACGCAGTTCGTCGGCGATGGCCGGCAGCTCCTCTTCGGGGAACTGCCGCAGGTCGGCGGGGACCTGGATGCGGGACAGGCGCGGATAGCGTTGCGGATCGATCATCACGACGGCGTCAGACGGCAAGTTCGCCATTGTCCCGCCGTCGTCCGGGGTGGGCAAGGCGCGCCCCGGAGAGGTTCAGAAAGCCCGGGCCGCGCGTGGACCCGTGCAACGGCCGATCAACGGCCGCGCAGGCGGCCGAACAGGCCGCTACCGGACTTGGCCGGATCGACCGGTTCCGGCTCGCGCTCGACCTCGGCGAAGCCGGTGGCGAGGTTGGCGTTGACGAAATCGGCCACCTCGGCCAGCGAAACGCCGCTGGCCTCGGCAATTTCGGCGAGCAGGGCGGGGCCTTTCATCATCACTGTGGCGATGCGGAAGTGCTTGGGGTATTCGCGCTCGGTCTGCGGCCACTTGACCATCAGGTAGCGGCGATGGGGGTCGTGCTCCGGGGCCAACGCGCCCTTGCCGGCCAGCAGGTTGCCGAACCAGACCAGCCGCGCGAGCGGCATGGCCGCGCCGAGGCGGGCGGATTCGGTGGCCCACGTGCTGGCGTCAACCGGGACGAACTCGCTGGACTCGAGCCGGCCCTCGAAATGGGCGGCCAGGGGCTTCAGCCCGGACGGACCGTGATAGACACGCTGGTCCAGATCGATCAGCAGGCCATCGGCGACGTTGCGCAGCCGCACGCGACCGCGCAGGCGATCATTCGCCAGCCAGTCCAAGAGCGAGCCTTCCGCGATTGCCGTGGGGACCGGGACCGGCGCGGCTTCCGCAACCGGTTCGGGCTGGCTGGGCGCCGGCTGAGCCGCTTCAACGGGTGCGGGAGCCGGTGCGGGTGCAGGGGCCGGTGCCGCTACGGCCGCAGGTTCCGCCATGACCGGGGATGCCGGCGGGACCGACGGAGCGGGCTCCATGGCGGCCGCAGTCCGCGCGGCGACCGGTGCCGCTTCAGCAGCGGGCGCCGCAACTTCGATCGGTACACCTGCCTGCGAGGCCATATCGCGCAGCAGGTTGCCCAGGCTGTTCGCGTCGAAGGGTTGGCCCAGGCGGAAGTCCGCCTGCGTGCGCTGGGCCGTAGTCAAGGCCACGACGCTCTTGCCGGCGGCATGCAGGCGCAGCCAGCTCATCGGGCCGTACATGCTGTCCATGTCGACGATGACGTAGTCGGCCTCGGCATCGGAAGCCAGCTCCCAGCGGCCGCCGAGCCGTCCGTTGGCAGAATGGAAAGCGGCTTGTAGCGCGGACTCCGTGGTCGGGTCCATGCCGGTCAGACCAAGGGTGAGGCGCATTGCTCGCTTCCGTTGACTGTTTGCAGTGGTTGGCGAGTTTTGCGGACGCCTTCACCGTCGTCAACGCGCACGGAGCGTCGCAAGTGAGCGCTGAGGGTCAACTCTGGAGGTCCGCGACGTGCCGCCCGCGCCAAAGCGCGATGCCGATCACGCGCCTCAGGCCTGCAGGCGGGCGTTCCTGGGCAGCTGGCTGCGGAGGAAGGCCATCTGGTCGGCCAGGATGTTGCGGTTGGAGAGGATCAGGTGCTCGACCCAGCTGGGCCGGTATGGCACCGCCAGCAGGGGCATGCCGGCCTGCTGCGGCGTGCGGTTGCCCTTGCGCGAATTGCAGTGGAAGCAGGCGGCGACCACGTTCTCCCAGATGTCGCGACCGCCCTTGGAAACCGGCATGACATGGTCACGTGTCAGGTGCGAGCGGTTGAAGTCATGGCCGCAGTACAGGCACAGGTAGCCGTCGCGCGCGAACAGCGCGGCGTTCGTGAGGGCAGGGGTGGGGTCCAGCGCATGCGTGCGCGCGTGACTGCGCGCGGCGACGATGGGATGCAGCTCGATCACGCTGCGCTCGCCGGAGTGGCGGCTGATCCCGCCGTGCACCTTCAGGCACGGGTCGCCCAGCGTCCATGCCACTGCGCCGCGGACGTACAGGCATGTCGCGTCCTGCCAGCTCATCCAGTCGAGCACACGCCCATGCGCATCGAGCGACAGCAGTCGCACCGAATTCAGGCGGTCAAGGGACGGGCGTGAGGCGAAGGAGGGGCGGGCCGGATCCGTATCGGTTCCGGTTCGGACCAGGCGCAGCGTCGCTCTGTCGGTCTCCATCGGGAAACCAGCTTATACGCCATTGTTTACGTTTTGTGTACTTGTGCGCCTGCGGATCGCGTCCGCAGGCGCACAGGAAACTCACGCCGGGTCGGTCGCGAGTTCTGGAAGACCGTCGATGCCGCTCTCGATCGCTGCCGCATGGGCCAGCGTCCGCGGCAGGATGCGTGCGAAATAGAAGCGGGCGGTCGCGCGCTTGTCGTCCTTGAACGACTGCGGGTGCGCTCCCGCTTCGGCGGCGGCGACGCTGCGCGCCCACCAGTACGCCAGCACGACGTAGCCGGAATACATCAGGTAGTCGTACGAAGCCGCACCGATTTCCTCCGCATTCGCAGTCGCCCGCTGCGCGATCCACTCCGTCAACCGCTGCCATTGGCCCGCCTTCTCGCGCAGCGGGCCGATGAATTCCGCGAGCGAGGAATCCCCGCCATGGCGCTCGCAGAATTCGCCCACGTCCTGCAGGAACGCCTTCAGGCCAACGCCCTGCAATTGCATGATCTTGCGGCCCAGCAGGTCCAGCGCCTGGATGCCCGTGGTGCCTTCGTACAGCGTGGTGATACGTGCGTCGCGGGCCAACTGCTCCATGCCGTGTTCGGCGATGTAGCCGTGTCCACCGAAGCACTGCAGCGCGTGGTACGTGCATTCCACGCCCCATTCGGTCAGGCAGGCCTTCACGATGGGCGTCAGGAAGCCAACCAGGGCGTCGGCGCGTTCGCGTTCGGCGGCATCCGGAGCGTGATGGGCCACATCCACCTGGAGAGCGGCGTCATAGCCCATGACGCGTCCGCCTTCGACCAGCGCCTTGCAGGTCAGCAGCATGCGACGCACGTCCGGATGCACGATGATCGGGTCCGCCGGCTTCTGCGGAAACTTCGGGCCTGAGAGCGCGCGCATCTGCAGGCGCTCGCGCGAGTAACGCAGTGCGTTCTGCAGTGCGCGATCGGACAGCCCCAAGCCCTGCAGGCCCACCGCGAGGCGCGCGGTGTTCATCATGGTGAACATCGCCATCAGGCCCTTGTGCGGCTGCCCTACCAGCCAACCCTGTGCGCCATCGAAGTTCATCACGCAGGTGGCGGAGCCGTGGATGCCCATCTTGTGTTCCAGGCTGCCGCAGCGGACCGCATTGGCCTCGCCCATCGCGCCGTCCTTGCCCACGCGCTGTCGCGGAACCACGAACAGCGAGATGCCGCGGCTGCCGGCAGGTGCATCGGGCAGGCGCGCGAGGACCAGGTGCACGATGTTGTCGGTGAAGTCGTGCTCACCGGCGGTGATGAAGATTTTCGTGCCGGTAATCGAATAGCTGCCGTCGTCGTTGGGTTCTGCACGCGTCTTGAGCAGGCCCAGGTCGCTGCCGCAGTGCGGCTCGGTGAGACACATCGTGCCGGTCCAGCGTCCTTCCACCAGCGGGCGCAGGAAGGCCTCCTGCTGCCACGCCTCGCCGTGGTACAGCAGCGCTTCAGTCGCGCCGTGCGAGAGCAGCGGGAAGTTGCCCCAAGCCAGGTTCGACGCGTCGATCATTTCCTTCAGCGGCACGCCGGCGGCGTGCGGCAGGCCTTGGCCGCCAAATTCCACCGGCGAAGTCAGTCCCGCCCACCCGCCTTCGATGAACTGCGCGTAGGCCTGCTTGAAGCCGGTCGGCGTCGTGACCCGACCGGTCGCCTGGTCCAGCTTGCAGCCCTCACGGTCGCCCACTTCGTTGAGCGGGGCCAGCACCGTCTCGGCGAAGCGCGCGGCTTCATCCAGCACTGCGTCCAGCACGTCGCGCGTTGCGTCGGCGAATCCCAGTCGCTGGAACTGCGCTTCCGCGCCTAGCACGTCGAAAAGTGCGAAGCGCATGTCGTCGAGGGGGGCTTTGTAGCTGCTGCTCATGGGCAATCCGGATGGCTGATCTGAGGGGCGGACGGGGTCAACGCAACACGCCCGGCAGACCGGGTGCCGGGCTCAGTTCACTGTTTCGGGAGACGTCGAAGCTGCGTTGCTTGGCTTCATCCGGTGTCGCATCGATGCGGCCGCGCAGCGAATAGGGAACGCTACGCCCCGAAGCCAGCGCGTCGGCCACGGCGATCTTGGCCGCTACCTGCGGCGACATCGTCACGGTGATCACGTCGGCCGACTCGGGTCCGATGGTGAGCGCCGGCTGTGCGCGGAGGTTGCCCGCCGCAACGTTCTGCGCGACTTCGACCGCGAGGTCGAGGGTGTCGAAGCGCATGGGCACGCTGCTGAAGTTCTCGATGCGCAGCTCGGCCGACCAGCTTCCGTCGGCGCGTACGGTGAGTTGCTGGATTCGTGCGGACGGCTCTGACACGCGACGGACCGGACCGCTGGAGCATCCGGCCAGGAGTAGCGCCGTAAGCGCCAGGCCGGTCCAACGTCTCCAGTGCATCGCCTTCATGCCGCCGCTCCATCGTGATGGGACGGCGAGCATACTACGGCGAATGGCAGGCCCGATTCGCGTCGCCGGGCAATGGAAAGGTCAGGGTGTCGCGGCGGGGGCGACGGCCTGCGCGAGAAGCGCGAGCGCCGCCACGGCTGTCCAGACCGCAACGTAGCGAAGCGCCGCTCGGCGCACGCGCGAGCGTCTTGAGAATCGACCGGTGGAGGTGCTCACGGCGGCAGGGAAGCCGGGCAGGGAAGTGTGGTTGGCTTCAGGCAGTTCCATCGCGTGTGCGTCCGTGGTGTCCCCGCGCGGAGATTGCCAGAAAAAACCAGAATAGGAAAAGGAAGCGCCCCGGCCCAGCTAATCACCCGCTCACGGTGACGGCCACGATTCCATTGCAGAGCAGCGGTCCTTGCTGGCGCATCGGCCGGGCTGCCGGGGCGTTGACTAGGATCCAACTGAACCTTGCGCAACGCCATCGGCCAAGCTCTGAGGGCGTGGTAGGAAATTTCTTACGCGCGTCCCCATCGTGGGTATCTGGTTCCAGCCTCAGCGACTGCGCAGATACTCGCGCACGTCCGCCGTCGAGGAGCCGGCTGTACGAACAGCTTCGCGCAGTTCGTCCTCGGTGACGTCCAGTGCCTGGGTCCGATACCGGACCTCATGTTCCTGGTTGAGATTGATGCGTGAGCGGTCGGGCTCGCCGCGGGTGCGGGTATCGTCGGTCATCGCCTTGCTCCAACTGGGAGTGGCAGGCTATTCCGCGGCGCGTGAGGAGTAGGCAAAGACCTTTGCCGGCAGTTCGTCGGGACTATGCGCCTGGTTTCTAGGGCCCTGGCTCGTAGCGCGCTCGTCACCAGTCCCAATGGGTCATGCGCCGAGATGAAACCCTATGCCTGGTCTTTTGCCATTACAGCGTCGGGTTTTTGGCGACGCAATGGTAGGGTGCACGCTTTCTTGTCTGTGAATGGTGTTCAGAAGATGCCGAATCTCGGAACTGTGCTCAAGGCTGAAATCTCCCGCTTGGCGCGCAAGGAAATCCGCGCCGAAATCGAAGCGCTACGGAAGGCCAGCAGCACATACCGTCGGGAAATCGCCGAACTGAAACGCCAGGTCGTTCAACTGGAACGCAAGCTCAGGCACACGGCGAAATCGGTACCGGCGCCGGCTGCGGCCAACGAAGAGCCGAACCGTTTCCGCTTCAGTGCGAAAGGCCTCCGATCCCTGCGTACGAAACTGGGCCTTTCCGCGGCCGACTTCGGAAAACTTGCCGGTGTAAGCGGCCAGTCGATCTACCACTGGGAGCAGGGAAAGTCGGTGCCCAGGAAATCCCAGTTGCCCAAATTGGCCAGCCTGCGCAGCTTGGGCAAGCGCGAAGCGCTCCAGCGACTTGGGGCGGAGTGATCGATCGTCTGCTAGGCAGCGGGGCTCCAATCAGAGCCCTGCATTCTGGCCCGAAGATCAGGCCAGGACTACGCGCTTTGCTCCATTCCTGACCCGACTGCCAAAATGAGAAGCCCTGCAAAACCGGAGGCTTTGCAGGGCTTCGTTTTGATCATGGTGGCCGGGGAGGGAATCGAACCCCCGACACGGGGATTTTCAATCCCCTGCTCTACCAACTGAGCTACCCGGCCATTCCGCAACGGTCAGGCCGTGCGAGGAGCGGAATGATACGGAGGGGCGCCGGACATGGCAAGCCGCATGTGCGCTGAACGGAGGAGGGTCGCGCCCGCCGCCGGTGCAGATGGGCGGGTGCATGATGGCCGCACAGTCCGAACGGCAGCCGCTGGGCTGCATGGAGTTCCCATGAAGACGCCAATTTTCGCGGCAATGGCAGCGATCATCCTGGCCGGCTGTGCGAGCGACCGGATCAGCGACGCCGACCGGCTTGCGCTTTACCGTGCGCATGCGGGTGCGCCGGTACCGAACTTCCAGTATTTCGGCCGGCTGGATGGCTGGACGCCGTTGGGCAATACCGCATTGGCGGTGTGGACCAGGCCGAGCGAGGTCTACCTCCTGGAGCTGGGCGGCACCTGCCAGGACCTGGATTTCGCCAACGCGATTACCGTGACCAACCAGTTCGGGCGCGTGTATTCGCGGTTCGACAAGGTCATCGTGCTGGGACGCGGGGTGAACCACGTGCCTTGCTGGATCCGCGAGATCCGTCCGGTGGATGCGAAGGCGCTGCGCGCCGCGGAGCAGGAAAAGCGAGAGGCGCAGATGGCCGAGCGCGAGAAGTCCTGACGCTCAGCTCTCCGGCGGCACGTAGCCGGCGGGTTTTGCGGCATCGCCGCCGAACAGGAACTTCACCATCTCGCCTTCGAGGAACGCGCGGTGCTGCGGGTTCATCGGCGAGAGGCGGTTCTCGTTGATCAGCATGGTCTGGTGCGCGAGCCACGCGGCCCAGGCCGCCTTGCCGATGTGCGCGAACACGCGCTTGCCCAGCTCGCCGGGCCAGGGCACGAAGTCCAGGCCTTCGGTTTCGCGCTTCTCGTATTCGCAGTAGACGGTGCGGGGCATCAGGCGTCGCTCGGGGTTTCCAGGAGTTTGCGGATCGGCGCGGGGATGCCCAGCGATGCGAGCTCCTCGCGTGCGACCCAGCGCAGGTCGTCATTGTCGCCGATCCGCGCGCGCGATTCGGCACCACGCCAGCGCAGCGGCTGTAGTTGCAGCTTGTAGTGGCTGAAGGCGTGATCGATCGGCGACAGCGGTTGTGCCTGCTCGTACTCGCCCGACAGATGTCGTTCGAACCATTCGCGAGCAAGAGCGGAATCGTCCGCCTGCGGCAGCGTCCACAGCGACGCCCAGATGCCGGTGGGCGGCCGTCGCTGCATCAGGATGCGTCCGCGCGCATCTTCGGCCCAGAGTACGTGTGCGAATCGCTGGGGCGGCGTCTTGCCGGGCTTGGGCGTCGGCAATTCGGCGGTGCGGCCTTCGCGACGCGCGACACAGTCGTCCTGCAACGGGCACAGCACGCAGGCAGGATCGGCGCGCGTGCATAGCGTCGCGCCCAGGTCCATCTGCGCCTGCGTGTAATCGGCCATGCGCGAGCCGGGCAATTGCGGATTGGCGACGTGGCGTTCCGCGAGCGCCCACATCCGCTTTTCGATCGCGGGAAGACCGGGATAGCCCTCTATGCCGTGGTAGCGGCTGAGCACGCGCTTGACGTTGCCATCGAGGATCGCGTGGCGGTCGTTCCATGCCTGCGACGCAATGGCCGCGGCCGTGCTGCGTCCAATGCCGGGCAGGGCGGTCAATGCCTCGACGTCGCGCGGCAGTTCGCCGCCGTGCAGTTCGACGCAGCGCTTGGCCGCCGCATGCAGGTTGCGGGCGCGGGCGTAGTAGCCCAAACCCGACCACAAAGCGAGCACGTCGTCGAGCGGGGCATTGGACAGGTCGCGCAGCGTCGGCAACGCGGTGACGAATCGTTCGAAGTACGGCGCAGCGGTTTTCACCTGCGTCTGCTGCAGCATGATTTCCGACAGCCACACGCGGTACGGCGTGCGTGGGTGCTGCCATGGCAAATCGTGCCGGCCGCTCACGTCGAACCAGGCGAGCAGTCGTGGTGCGAAGTTGTCGATGGGGGAATCCGTCATGGCAGGGCGCCGTCGTGGAATTCGACTTCCACGCCTTCCAGTGTCGCGCCGGCAATCTCCAGCTTCGGTGAGCTGAGATGACCTTCCAGCGGTGGCAGCGGTGATTGGCGGCCGAAGGTGTCGACCCACGCCAGCACCGCGGGTAGGCGCAGGCGTCCGTCGAATCGGGTCTGGTCGCGCGACAGCATCAGTTGCGTGGTGTCGGACAGATCGGCGCGTCCCCGATAGTCGAGCAGGAAGGGCAGTGGCGACGTGGATTCGGAAAGCGGCGCAGGCAGCGCCGGCCAGGCGCGTGGCCACGATTGCAGCGCGCCCTGCAGTCTCAGTTCGAGCGTGTCGCCAAACATGAGCGATCCGGCGCCCTGCAGCTTCGGCACCACGCCGGCGCCCCACAGCGCCACGCCCAGGTTCGTGAACCCTAGGCGCCCGTCATGGAATCGCAGCGGCCCGGCCAGGCCGAGAGTGAAGGGCACGTCTGTGCCCGCGTTGCGATAGGTGGCGTCGGCTCCCAGTCGCAAGTCATCCAGTCCGACGCCATCGTCGTCGTTGTGCAGTCGTCCCGAAAGCGTGGCGTGCATCGGCAGCGACCACGGCGGCGATTGCGGTTCAAGCCGACCGCTGACGCCCAGTCCCGCGTCTGCGGCGGGGCGTGTGAGTCCGGCATGCACGTTGAACGGAACTTGCAGACTGTCGCTGGCAATCCGGCCCATCAGATGCGCGCGCACCGGTCGATCGGGATCCAGCAGCGGCAGGTCGACGTCGATGGCCTGCACGCGCCAGCCATCGCCGATCACCTCGCCACGGACGATGTGCAAACCATCGGTGAGGCGCGGCATGCGCGCGGGCCCCGAAGGTGGCCGCGAGGCCTGCCACTTCTGCAGCGCGGCCAGGTCCAGCACCGGTGCGTCGAGTTCCACGCGCTTCACCGTCAGGTCGGCGCCACGGCTGCGGATCGTGGACCAGGGCAGTTCCAGCAGCAGACGTTCTGCGCGCAGAACCAGCGCCTTGCTCTTCGGTTCGCGCACGACTACATCGCGGATGACCAGCATGGCCGATCCGTACAGCCGATAGTCGCTGGCACCCGCGGCCGTGATCTCCAGGTCCAGTGCGTCGCCGGCCTGCGCCAGGATCAGGTCCGCAACGCGCTGCGGGCGCGAGAACCAGTGCAGTGCCAACGCCAGCAGCGCCAGCGAAACGATGAGCACCACCCAGGTGCGGCGTCGCCGGCGTGATGGCGGGAGCGGTTCCGTCGCGACCATTCGCGGAAGGCGACGGTCAGGCGCCGAGCGACTCGGGCAACAGGGCGTCGACGAAAGCTTCGGCGTCGAACACGCGCAGGTCTTCCGGGCGTTCGCCGATACCGGCGAAGCGGATCGGAATGCCGAACTCGCGCGCCAGGGCGAAGACCACGCCACCCTTGGCCGTGCCATCGAGCTTGGTGACGACCAGCCCCGTCACGCCCACGGCGGCATGGAACTGGCGCAACTGCGACAGCGCGTTTTGGCCGGTGGTGCCGTCGATGACCATCAACACCTCGTGCGGCGCAGCGGGATCCAGCTTCTGGAGCACACGCTTGATCTTGCCCAGTTCGGCCATCAGGCCCTGCTGGGTATGCAGGCGCCCTGCCGTATCGGCGATGAGCACCTGCGTGCCACGCGCCTTGGCGGCCTGCAGGGCGTCGAAGGCGACGGATGCGGCGTCCGCGTTCTGCCCCTGCGCGACCACGGGCACGCCGTTGCGATCGCCCCATGCCTGCAACTGGGCCACCGCCGCGGCGCGGAAGGTGTCGCCGGCGGCCAGCATCAGCGGCCGGTTCTCGTCCTTGAAGCGCTTGGCGAGCTTGCCGATGGTCGTGGTCTTGCCGACGCCGTTGACGCCGACGGTCAGCAGCACGAAAGGCTTGGCTTCGGTATCGATCTGCAGCGGCTGCGCGACGGGGCGCAGCATGCCGAGCAGTTCCTCGCGCAGGGCGGCGAGCAGCGCCTGCGCATCGGCGAACTCGCGCGCCTTCATGCGCCTGCGCAGCGACTCGATCAGCTGCGTGGTTGCGGTGACGCCGACGTCGGCGGTGATCAGCGCGGTCTCGATCTCGTCGAGCAGATCGTCGTCCAGGCGAGGGTGGCGCGAGAACAGACCGCTGAAACTGCGTGCGAAGGTGCTGCCCCGCAGGCGTTCGCGCCAGCCGGGCTTGCCCGCGGGTGCGGGCGCCACTCCCGGGAGTTCCACGGGCGCAGGCGGCTGCGGCGCTTCGGCCGGCTCGACCTCCAGCGCCGCGGCGATCACCTCGGCGGGAACGGGTTCCAGTTCGGCTGCCGGTTCCACCAGCGGAACATCGGTCATCTCTGTCGGCGTCTCGGGTTCCCCGGCGGGTTCGACGGCCGGCTGCGGAAACGCCGCGGCCAGTTCCTCGATGCTGTAGTGCTCTTCGGCGCCCCGGGACTTGGCCGATTCAGCCGTGTTTTCGGCCGGATTCTGCGGTTTCTTGCGACGGAAAAAGCTGAGCATCGAGGCGGCGTGGGGGAATGCGCGAGAATGCGCACATGCTAGCACCGGCCCCCACGCGCACCCGATGAACAAGCCGTCCCGACGCGGGCCATCCGCCGGCCCTGCCGCCTCCGCCGCGGGCAAGGTACGCATCATTGGCGGCCGTTGGCGCGGTACGCGTTTGCTCGTGCCGGACCTGCCCGGTCTGCGGCCAACGTCGGACCGCGTGCGCGAGACCCTCTTCAACTGGCTGATGCCGATGCTGCCAGGTGCGCGGGTGCTCGATGTGTTCGCCGGCAGCGGCACCCTTGGACTGGAAGCGCTGTCGCGCGGGGCCGCATCAGCGACGCTGGTCGAACGCGATCCAGTCCTCGCCGGCGCCCTGCGCACGCTGGTCGCGCGCCTGCCCGGCGGGGACGCGGCGAACGTGGTCCAGGCCGACGCGCTGACATGGCTGACGACGCAGCCGGAGGCCACGTTCGACCTGGCCCTGGTCGATCCGCCGTTCTCGGCCGGACTGTGGAACCAGGTGCTGCCGGTCGTGGCGGCCCGGCTCAAGCCCGAGGCCTGGCTGTACGTGGAGGCGCCCCACGATGCCGCGGCGGAACCGCCGGCGCCGTGGCGCCTGCATCGCGAGGGCCGCACCCGCGAAGTGCGCTACGCGCTGTACCGGCGGTCCGCGGACACCGCTGCTACACTGCCGGCCTCGCCGGCCAGCCCGGATTCCGGCGCCAGTGATCGCTAACGCATGACCGTGGCCCGCAACCGAATCGCCGTCTATCCCGGCACCTTCGATCCGATCACCAACGGCCACATCGATCTGGTCGACCGCGCCGCCCCGCTGTTCGAGCGGCTGATCATCGGCGTGGCCGAAAGCCCGGCCAAAGGCCCGGCGCTGCCGCTGGAACTTCGCGTGGATCTGGCCCGCAAGGCCGTGGCGCATCACTCGCACGTGGAAGTGCGCGGATTCGACTGCCTGCTGGCGCACTTCGTCGCCGAACTGGGCGCCGGCGTGCTGCTGCGCGGCCTGCGCGCGGTGTCGGACTTCGAGTACGAATTCCAGCTGGCCAGCATGAACCGCCACTTGATTCCCGAGGTCGAGACGCTGTTCCTGACGCCGGCCGAACAGTACGGCTTCATTTCCTCCTCGCTCGTGCGCGAGATCGCGCGCCTGGGCGGCGACGTCTCCGGCTTCGTGCCGCCAGCCGTCGCGGCTGCCCTGCAGGCGCAATGGCAACGCACCCCACGCTAACCCGGCCCATCCGGCCGGCGAGGCTCCACCCACACCCGTCACCCGATACGAAAACCTAAGGGGATCCCGATGAAGACCACCACCCGCCTGCTGCTGATCGCCTGCCTGTCCATGCCGCTGCTGGCCGCGTGCAACAAGCAGGAAGAAAAGCCCGCCGCCGTCGCCGAGGCCCCGCTGGCCGCGCCGACCACCAACGACAGCGCCGCGTGGGACACGTACCTGACCGAGGTCGTCAAGCGCAACATCGAAGGCGCGACCAACGTCTACCTGTACACGTTGCCGGACCCGGCCGGTGCCGACTTCGAAGGCGAGTACGCCCGCCAGCTGGAGAAGGCGCAGGGCGACGTCGCCCGCGGTGGCGTGGACGGCACGCTGCTGGCCTACGGCTCGCAGAACTCCGCCAAGTCGGCCGACCTGGCCGTCGCTTCGTTCGCCCAGGCCCAGCCTGGCACGATGAAGGGCGTGCGCGTGATGTTCATCGGCGCGCAGGCCGACAGCGACCGCGTCAAGGCTGCCGTCGAGCCGTCGGGCGCCAAGTACGAGTTCATCGAAGCCAAGTGACGTTCTGCCGCGTGGCTGCGAAGCGGCCACGCCTTGGGCGGAACGTCATCCCGGCGAAAGCCGGGATCCAGGCGGGCCCGCAAAGCGGGCCCGTGCTTTTTTGTGGTCCGCGCAGCGGCGTCGCCTTGGTGGAATCGTCATCCCGGCGAAGGCCGGGATCCAGGCGGGGCCGCTGAAGCGGGCCCGTGCTGTTCGGGGTGACGGGCAACATGTTGATCCGACCGCCACGCGGCAACAGCCAATGGATTCCAGCTTTCGCTGGAATGACGAGGGAGGGCAGATGCGCGGTCGGTCTGGATCCCGGCTTTCGCCGGGATGACGAGGCGGGATGACAACCGGCAGGGCTGCCGGTCACTGCGGCGACGCATCGCTAGTCCCGGTCCTGGACTGCACTTAGCCCACACCGGCGTAATGACCGGCCACAGGACACAGCGTGCACCCCTGGCGGAAAACCCCTGATCTCCGCCATGCGACAATTGCGCAATGTCCCTGAAGATCAACGAGCTCTGCGTCAATTGCGACGTCTGTGAACCGGCCTGCCCGAACCAGGCCATCTCGCAGGGCGAGACGATCTATGTGATCGACCCGGCGCGCTGCACCGAGTGCGTCGGCCATTTCGACGAGCCGCAGTGCGTGGTCGTCTGCCCCGTCGAGTGCATCGATCCCGACCCGGACCACCCCGAATCCAACGAACAGCTGCTGGCCAAACTGGCCCGGCTGCAGCAGGAGAACGCCTGATGCGAAAGACGTTGCGTGCGCTGGCAAGCGCCGGCTTCCTCACCACCAGCCTGCTGTTCACCGCAACGTTTCCGCTACAGGCGGCGCAGAAAACCCCAGCGAGCGCCAGGCCGCCGGGCGCCGCGATCGCCAGCGCGCACGCGCTGGCCACCGATGCCGGCATGCAGATGATCCGCGCCGGGGGCAACGCCTTCGACGCCGCGGTGGCCGTGTCGGCCACGTTGGCGGTCGTCGAGCCGATCAGCTCCGGCATCGGCGGCGGCGGTTTCTTCCTGCTGCACGACGCGAAGAGCGGCAAGGACGTGTTCGTCGACGCGCGCGAGACCGCGCCCGCATCCGCCACGCCGCAGGCCTATCTCGACGCGAAGGGCCAGCTCGATAACGATCGCGCCACCAATGGCCCGTGGTCGGCCGGCATCCCCGGCCTTCCGGCCGCGCTGGTGCACGTGTCGAAGAAGTACGGCCGGCTGCCGCTGAAGACCACGCTGGCGCCGGCGATCCGCATCGCCCGCGAGGGCTTCGAGGTGTATCCGCGCCTCGAGCGCGGTTACGCCAGCCGCCAGGCCGTGATGGAACGCTATCGCGGCACGCGCGAGGTATTCCTGGCCGACGGCTCGCCGCCGAAGGCCGGCGAGGTGCTGAAGCAGCCCGATCTGGCGCGCACGCTGGAACTGCTGGCCGAGAAGGGCTTCGATGGTTTCTACAAGGGCGAAGTCGCCGACAAGCTGCTCGCCGCGGTGAAGGAAGAAGGCGGCCAGTGGCGCGCCGAGGAACTCAGCGGCTATCGCGTGAAGGAACGCGAGCCGCTGCGTTTCAGGTATCGCGGCTGGGACATCACCACCGCACCACCGCCGTCGTCCGGCGGCGTGGCGATCGCGCAGATGCTGCAGATGCTCTCGGGCTGGGACCTGTCGAAGCTGGACGAGGCCCAGCGCACGCACCTGATCACCGAAGCGATGCGCCGTGCGTTCCGCGACCGCACCATTTACCTGGGCGATCCGGATTTCGTCCGCATGCCGCTGCGCCGCCTCACCAGTGCCGACTACGCGGCCGGGCAGCGTTCCAGCATCCATCCCTCGCGCGCCACGCCCAGCGACCTGTTGCCGGGCGAGCCGGCGCCGCTGGAAGACGACGAGACCACGCATTTCTCCATCCTCGATGCCGAAGGCAACCGCGTCTCGACCACGCAAACGGTGAACCTGCTGTACGGATCGGGCCTGGTCGCGCCGGGTACCGGCGTTCTGCTCAACGACGAGATGGACGACTTCGCGCTGCGTCCCGGCACGCCCAACGCGTTCGGCGTGATGGGCTTCGCCGCCAATGCGCCGGCGCCCGGCAAGCGCATGCTCAGTTCGATGACGCCGACGATCATCGAATCCGATGATGAACTGGCCGTGCTCGGCGCCCCGGGTGGCAGCCGCATCATCACCGAGGTGCTGATCGGCATCCTGGCCTACGACGAAGGCCTGAGCGCGCAGCAAGTCGCCGCCAGGCCGCGCATCCACCATCAGTGGATGCCCGACGTGATCACCGCCGAGCAGGGCGCGCTGTCGCCCGAGACGATCAAGGCACTGGAGGGCATGGGTCACAAGGTCAATGCCGGCGAGCGGACCTGGGGCAACCTGCAGACCGTCTCGTGGGACAAGCGCCGCAACACGCTGGAAGGCGGCACCGACCCGCGCAATCCAGTCGGCAAGGCCGACGTGCTGACGGCGAAGCCGGCGAAGTAACGCGTCTCGACGGATCGAGCGGCTCACCGGCGCGGTCGTGGCGCGCCGGCAACATTCCGCTTCACCGCGGCTACAGCCTGCAGCCGGGCCCGGCGGTAGAATCGCGGGTGTCTGACGCAACGGTGTAGGCCATGAAACTCTGGTCCATTCTCGGCAACAGCCAGAAGCTCGACGGCGGCGCGATGTTCGGCAACGCGCCGCGCGCGATGTGGTCCAGGTGGGCCTCGCCCGACGACGAGAACCGCATCGAACTGGCCTGCCGCGCACTGCTGGCCAGTCCCCTCAACGGCAAGACCGTGCTGTTCGAGACCGGCATCGGCGCGTTTTTCGAACCCAAGCTGCGCGAGCGCTACGGCGTGGTCGAAAGCCGCCACGTGCTGGTGGATTCGCTGGCCGCGGCGGGCTTCCGTCCCGAAGACATCGACGTGGTCGTGCTGTCGCACCTGCATTTCGACCACGCTGGCGGGCTGCTCGCGCCGTGGAGCGAGGGCGAAGCGCCGAAGCTGCTGTTCCCCAACGCCGCCTACATCGTCGGCCGCCGTCACTACGAGCGCGCGCTGGAACCGCATCCGCGCGACCGCGCCAGTTTCATCCCCGAACTGCCGGGCCTGCTCGAGGCCACCGGCCGGCTTGAACTCGTCGATGGCGAGCACTCGCGCACGCTGGGCGACAGCGTGCGTTTCCACTACAGCGACGGACACACGCCGGGACTGATGCTGGCGGAGATCGTCGGGCCCGAGAAGGTGGACGGCGAGACGCACGGCGGCGTCGTGTTCTGCGCCGACCTGATCCCGGGTCGCCCGTGGGTGCATGTCCCCATCACCATGGGTTACGACCGCAACGCCGAACTGCTGATCGACGAGAAGAAGGAATTCCTCGCCGACAAGCTGCGCCGCAACGTGCACCTGTTCTTCACCCATGATCCACAGTGCGCACTGGCGCAGGTGGTGCGCGACGAGAAGGGCAAGTTCGCCACCACGCACGAAGTCCCCGAACTGCAGGCGAGGCCGCTGGCCGCATGACGCGCGTGTCCCTGGCCGTGCTGCTGTCGCTGGCACTCACCACGCCAGCGGTTGCACTGCCCATGCGTGCCGATGCGCCCGATGAAATGGGTGCTCCCCGGGCCGGCAAGGCCTTGCGCGATCGCGACTTCGGCGTGAGCACGCGCCAGTTCGGCCTGGACCGCGTGGTCGAGATGTACCAGTGGCGTGCAACACCGGGCGGTTACACGCGCGTTTGGAATGCGGCGCCGATCGATTCGGCGGGGTTCGCGCCGGGGCACGAGAACCCCGGCAGGCTGCCGCTGGAAAGCCGGCGCTGGTGGGCCCAGGACGCGACCATCGACGGTCGCCCCATCGCAACGGAAGTGCTGCAGACGCTGGGACAGTGGCGCGTGTTCCGTCCCAACTTCTCGCGCCTGCCGGCCAACCTCGCCGCGTCGTTCCAGCCCGAGGGCGACGGGCTGGGCAGCGCCGAGAATCCGCTGGAACCCAACATCGGCGACCTGCGCATTCACTGGCGCGAACTGCACCTGCCGCCGCTGGAAGGCAAGGTCGAATTGCGCGACGGCCGCTGGCAGCTCACGCCCGGTGCAGCCGCCGAGGCGCTGAGCGCGGCGCGTGCATCGACGGTGGTCGAACTGCCGCCCAACCAGGACCGCAAACTTCTGCCGTGGCTGCTGGCCGGCACGCTGGTGCTGGTCGCGGGCGGACTCGCGTGGCGCAGGGTCCGCCGGCGTCGTTGATGCCGGCGGCCGTTTGGGCCCAAAGGATCAGCGCGTGCCGGTCTTCGCCGTCTCGCCATGCATGTGCATGAGCGATTCCATCAACTGCTCGTCGGCGCTGGAGCACACGCCCAGCAGGACCACTTCCTCGCAGCCGTCGGCCGCGATGTAGGCGTGGCCCATGTTCGAGTCGATGTACACCGACTGCCCGGCTTCCAGCACGATCGGATCGTAGAACTCGGTGTGCACTTCGGCGCGGCCTTCCAGCACGTGGATGTACTCCTCGCCGGAGTGGTGCACCAGGTCGCCGAACTCCTCGATGCTCTTGGCGCGCACCCGCGTGACCACGGGGATCATCCGCTTGCGGCGCAGTTCCGGGCACAGATAGAAGTAGTCGTAATTGGGCGTGGTGACGCGCACCGCGTCCTCGATGCGCCCGATGCTGCGGCGCGCGGTGACCGGCGGTTCCGGTGAGTTGCTGTCCTCGGCGAACAACTCGGACATGCGGATGTTCAGGCGCTGGCTGATCTGCAGCAGCTTGTCGTAGGTCAGGGTGAGGCGGTCGTTCTCGACCTTGGACAACGTCGACAGCGGAATGCCGCAGCGCTGGCTCATTTCCTTGAGGGTCCAGCCGTTGCGGGCGCGCAGTGCGCGCAACAGTCCGCCGAGGGTGGGGTGCTGCTGTGTCATGCCGATCGATGCTCCTGCTGTGCCGCGTGGGGCGGCCGGTTTCCCCGGGCGGCCGATCAGACCGCCAGTGCATGATTCTAGGTGATATGGCCGGAACCGGTTGACAATTTTTCCAATCAGGATCATTATCTCCAACGGGGTCAGCTGGTGTCAGACCGTGCCTGCCGCACGGATCCTGTGTTCACTGTTGGGGGTAGTGCCTTGATGAAGCATCCGATCCGCCCGCGCCCGTTGTTCTCGGCGCTGCTGTCGCTGGCCCTGGTGCTGCCCGCCGTGGCCGCTCCTCCCGGACAGGTGCCCACGCCCGCACCGACACCTGCCTTGCCGGATGCCCCGGCCACTTCGGTGCAACCGCCGGTACCGGCGAACGAACGCCTGACCGCCGCCGACCTGGAAGCCTGGCTGGACGGCTTCATGCCGTACGCGCTGGAGCAGACCGACGTCGCCGGTTCGGTGGTGGTCGTGGTGAAGGACGGCAAGGTACTGCTGCAGAAGGGGTACGGATACTCGGACCTCGCCGCGCGCAAGCCGGTCGATGCCGAAACCACGCTGTTCCGCCCGGGCTCGGTATCCAAGCTGTTCACCTGGACGGCGGTGATGCAGATGGTCGAGCAGGGCAAGCTGGACCTGGACCGCGACGTCAACACGTACCTGGATTTCACCATTCCGCCGTATCAGGGCAAGCCGGTCACGATGCGCAACATCATGACCCACACCAGCGGCATGGAAGAGGTGATCCGCGGACTCATCGCCAACACCGAGAAGGACCTCGCGCCGCTCGACGCGACGCTCAAGCACTGGATTCCCGAGCGCGTGTACGCGCCGGGCAGCACGCCGGCGTATTCCAACTACGCCACCGCGCTGGCCGGCTACATCGTCGAGCGCCTGTCGGGTGAACCGTTCGACGTGTATGTCGACCGGCACATCCTGGCGCCGCTCGACATGCGCCATTCCAGCTTCAGCCAGCCGCTGCCCAAGCGCCTGCAACCGATGGTGTCCAAGGGTTACAAGCGTGCCTCCGAAGGCGAGGCGCAGCCGTACGAGTACATCAACCTCGCACCGGCGGGCAGCCTGGCGGCCACCGGCGCGGACATGGGCAAGTTCATGATCGCCCACCTGCAAAACGGCGCCTATGGCGACACGCGCATCCTGCGCGAGGACACCGCGCGCCTGATGCACGGCACCGGACAGGACTCGATCAAGCCGCTCAACCGCATGATGCTGGGCTTCTACGAGACCACCACCAACGGCCATCGCGCGATCGCGCACGGCGGCGACACGCAGTGGTTCCACAGCGATCTGCAGTTGTTCCCCGATGACGGCATCGGCATCTTCGTGTCGACCAACAGCGCGGGCAAGGACGGCAGTGCGCGCCTGATCCGCGACGGCCTGGTCACCGGCTTCGCCAACCGTTACCTGCCGGGTCCGGCGAACGAGCAGAAAGGCGTGGACGAGGCGACGGCCAGGCAGCACGCGCAGCTGATCGCCGGCGCCTACAACAGCAGCCGTCGTGCCGATTCCAATTTCATGAACCTGGTCTACATGCTCGGCCAGACCAAGGTCGTCGCCAACGAGGACGGCACCATCAGCGTGCCGATGCTCGCCGGTTACAGCGGCGCGCCGAAGAAGTGGCGCGAGATCTCGCCTTTCGTGTGGCAGGACACCAACAGTGGCGACCGCCTTGCCGCCGAAGTGGTGGATGGCCGCGTGGTGCGTTTCAGCGCCGAACCCATCGCCGCGATCATGGTGTTCCAGCGTGCCGCGTGGTGGCAGACGCCGGCGGTGTTCCTGACCATGCTGGTGGGCAGCCTGGCCGTGCTGCTGTTCACCGTCTTCGCGTGGCCGGTGTCGGCCCTGGTGCGCCGCCATTACGGCGTGCGTTACCCGCTGACCGGTACCGATGCCCGCGCGCATCGCTGGATCCGCATCGCGTCGCTGGCGGTACTGGTGTCCATGGGCGCGATGATCGGCATGGTCTTCGCGATGATGTCCGACCTGTCGCTGATGTCGCCGGACAAGGACGGCATGGTCGTCGCGTTGCGTTCCATCACCACGCTCGTGCTGCCGGTGGGCGCCGCGATCGCGCTGTGGAATGCATGGACCGTGCTGCGCAGCCGGCGTTCGTGGTGGGCCAAGGCGTGGAGCATCCTGCTCGCCGCCGCGTGCCTGGCGCTGCTGTGGATCGCCATCGCGACGCATCTGGTCGGCTTCACCGCCAACTACTGACCCTCCTCACGGCGCGGCGCTGTGGCGTCGCGCCCCAACCGGGGAACCATCGTGAGCAATAGCCACC
The DNA here is from genome assembly GCF_035655815.1 of Lysobacter sp. NCBI lineage: Bacteria > Pseudomonadati > Pseudomonadota > Gammaproteobacteria > Lysobacterales > Lysobacteraceae > Lysobacter > Lysobacter sp. The sequence continues at coordinate 63,116 of NZ_DASRTS010000015.1, read as the reverse complement.
GCGTCCAGCTCGGACTGCGGAACGAGGACTTGCGCCTGTCCGCACCGTTCCGCATCTCCGGACACGTCTTCGAAGTCTCGCCCGTCACCGTCGTGACGCTGACGAAGGGCAACGAGCGCGGCCGCGGCGAAGCCGCCGGCGTGTACTACACCGACGACACGCCCGCGAAGATCCTGCAGACGCTGGAGCTTCTGCGCGACGTGCTGGAAGACGGCATCACCCGTCAACAGTTGCGCAGCACACTTCCTTCCGGCGGCGCCCGCAATGCGGTGGATTGCGCGATGTGGGAGCTCGAAGCCCGCCTGGCCGGCGTGCCCGCGTGGCAGCTGGCCGGCCTGGAGAAACCGCGACCGTTGCTGACCACGTTCACCGTCGGCGCCGACGAGCCCGCCGTGATGGCGCAGCGCGCCCGCGCCTACACGCATGCGCGTGCGATCAAGTTGAAGCTGACGGGTGAAGTGGAACTCGACATCGAGCGCCTGCGCGCGGTGCGCCGTGCACGCCCGGAGGCATGGATCGGCGTGGACGCGAACCAGGGCTACGTGCCTGCGACGCTGTCGCGACTGCTGCCAGCGCTGGTCGACGAGGGCGTGTCGTTGCTGGAGCAGCCATGCCGGCGCAACCACGAATCCGAACTCGACGGCATCGATCGCACCGTGCCCATCGCCGCCGACGAAAGCATCCTGGACCTGGACGAACTGGAACAACGCGCGCACCGGTTCGACGTCGTCAACATCAAGCTCGACAAGTGCGGCGGTCTGACCGAAGGCCTGATGATGGCCAGGCGCGCGCGCGAGCTGGGCAAGCGCGTGATGGTGGGCAACATGGTCGGCACCAGCTTGGCGATGGCGCCCGCGTTCCTGCTGGGGCAGCTGTGCGACATCGTCGATCTGGACGGTCCGCTGTTCCTGCTGCGCGATCGCACGCCCGGCGTGGTGTACGCCGACGGACACGTGGATTGCCCCGACACGGTGTGGGGCACGCCGGACGCGATGCCGTGAACGCGATGGCCGGATCGCATGCGCCGCGCGTGCGCTGGTTCAACCAGCCGCCCGGCCTGGCCATCCTGTTCCTCACGCAGATGTGGGAGATCTTCTCCTACTACGGAATGCGGACGCTGCTCGTCTACTACATGACGAAGCAGTTGCTGTTCGGACAGCAGCACGCGTCGATGGTCTACGGCATCTACGTGGCGACGTTCTACTTCACTCCGATCATCGGCGGTGCCATCTCCGACCGTTGGCTGGGCCGAAAGCGTGCGGTCATCATCGGTGCCGCGATCATGTCCGTCGGGCACTTCCTGATGGCATCGGAATCGCTGCTCTACTTCGCGCTCGCGGCCATCGCGCTGGGCAACGGCCTGTTCCTGCCGAGCCTGCCGAGCCAGATCGACGACCTGTACGCAAAGGACGATCCGCGCCGCGGCTCCGCGTACAACTTCTACTACGTGGGCATCAACGTCGGCGGACTGCTCGCGCCGCTCGTGTGCGGCACGCTGGGCGAGCTGTACGGCTGGCACTGGGGTTTCGGCGCGGCGGGCGCCGGCATGTTGCTGGGCCTGTTGATCTATACGCTCGGCGCGCGCTGGCTGCCGCCGGAGCGGCCCAAGCCGCGCGATATCGCGCCGGCCGCGCGCATGCCGCGCGATGCGATGCGCAGGCGCGTCCTCGCGCTGCTCGCGATCGGCCTGTGCGTGATGGTGTTCCGCGGCGCGTACGAACAGTCCGGCAACACGATCGCGTTGTGGGCCGATGTGGGTCTGGATCGCGCAGCCGGGAGCTTCACGATTCCGATGACCTGGTTCCAGGCCCTCAATCCGCTGCTCGTGATCTTCCTCACGCCGCTTCTCGTCATGCGGTGGACCAGGCAGGCAAGCGCAGGTCGCGAACCGTCGCCCGCCAGGAAGATGGCGATGGGGGCGTTCACCGTCGCGGCGGCGTTCGTGATGCTCGCCTGGGTCGACGCGAGCGCCGGCGGCCGTGCGCACTGGGCCTGGCTCGCGGGGTTCTTCCTCCTGTTCACCCTCGGCGAGCTGTTCATCCTTCCGATCGGCCTCGGGCTGTTCGCACGACTCGCACCGGCAGGGCACGCGGCGACCACGATTGCCGCGTGGTACTTCGCGTCCTTCGGCGGAAACCTGCTGGCCGGCGCGCTGGGAACCCTGTGGAGTGCGATGGGGCATGCGTCGTTCTTCGGCGTGATGGCGCTGGTCGCCGCGGCCGCCGGGGCACTGCTGCGGCTGCTGGACCCGGCCGTGGTCCGGGCCGAGGCCAACGCTCCGACCGCCCATCCGTCAGTTTTCCGGAACGATTGACATTTTCCAATCAGGACGTTTTCATCCCGTATCGATCATGGGAGGCGCGGAATGACATTCTGGTTTCCTGATGGGAGCAGCGCTACGGCACAGTCCCAGCCTGTCGCATCGAGCGCCGAAGCGACCGGCGCCTGCGTCGAGGCCTTCCGCGCGGCGCCGATCGAACGGGTGCGGACCTGTCTGGGGCGCGCCCCGGTAACCCACGCCGGCTCCGCGCATTCCGACAACGACAACGCGCCGACGTCGGCGGGCGGTTTCCGCCTGCCCGACGGTGCACTGGCCTGACAGGCCGGCCAAACGCCGGCGAACTCTGGGGAGAGGGAATGGACATGCAACACGGGCGCGATCGGGCAATGCAGCGTCGTCCGCTGGTCAGGGCGATCGCCACGACTCTGGTGCTGGCACTCGCCGGCCCGGCCATCGCGCAGCAGGCGCAGGGCACGAATCCGCAGGGCGCGGCTTCTCAGGGCACGACGTCGCAGGACGTCATCACGCTCGACAACATGGTGGTCACCGCCAACAAGCGCGCGGAGAACATCCGTGAGGTCGCCACCGCCGTCACCGTGCTGGGCGAGCAGCAGCTCGAGAACTTCAGCTCCACCCAGATGACCGACTACGCCAGCTACGTGCCCGGCCTGCAGGTGCAGTCCAACGGCACGCCGGGCCAGTCGCAGGTGTCCATGCGCGGCATCGCGGCCATGTCGTCGGGCTCCACCGTCGGCACGTACATCGATGAAACGCCCATCGGCTCCAACGGCCTGTACCAGCAGGCGACGCTGTTCGCGCTGGACCTGTTCCCGTACGACATCGAGCGCATCGAGGTGCTGCGCGGCCCGCAGGGCACGCTGTACGGCGCCGGCGCGATGGGCGGCCTGCTCAAGTACATGACGCGCAAGCCCGACCCGACCTTCACCGAGTTCCGCATCGGCGGCGGCGTGTCCGACACCGAAGGCGCGGGCGACCTGGGCTGGAACTACCGCCTCGGCATGAACGTGCCGCTGATCGACGACCGCCTGGCGCTGCGCGCGAGCTATGCGGAGAACGAACTGGCCGGCTACGTCGACAACCTCGTCGACGGCCGCAAGGACATCAACGAAGGCGAGCAGACCAGCGGCCGCGTGTCGCTGCTGTGGCAGGGCGACGCGACCAGCGTGCAGTTCTCGGCAATGCGCCAGACCATCGACAGCGAGAACAACGCACGCATCGCGCTCGACGCGGAGACGCACGAGCCGCTGTTCGGGCTCAGCAACTACGTGTACGTGGACGAGCCCTTCGAGAAGGAGCTCGACCACTACTCGCTCACCGTCAACTGGGACGCGGGCTTCGCCGACTTCGTCTCCGCGACCAGCTACGCCGACACGCATACCGTCATCACCACCGACCAGACGCTGCCCTACGGTGAGTACACGCTGTTGCTGGGCCTGCCCGATCCGGGCAGCGCATACCTGACCAACACGCTGGACCTGAGCCAGTTCACGCAGGAGTTCCGCCTCAGTTCGAAGACCGGCCAGCCGTTCGAGTGGCTCGTCGGTGCCTTCTATTCCGACGAGGACGGCGACAACCACCAGTTCGTCGGCATCAACCAGCTCGACGGCACGCCGATTCCCGGCTTCCCCACGCTCGGCGACCTGATGATCCCGAGCACGTACGAGGAAACCGCCGTCTTCGCCAACGCGTCGTACCGGTTCAACGACTGGTTCAAGCTCGGCGCCGGCATGCGCTTCTCGCGCAACGAGCAGGAGTTCTCGCAGATCGTCACCGACGGCGTGCTGCTGCCCATCGGCACCAACGACAACACCTCCGAGGAGGACGTCTTCACCTGGAGCGTCACGCCGCAATTCCAGGTCAGCGAGGACGTGATGCTGTACGCCAAGGCCGCCACCGGCTACCAGCCCGGCGGGCCCAACGTGCTGGTGACGGGCCTGCCGCCGGTGGTCGATTCGTCGATGCTCACCAGCTACGAGCTAGGCATGAAGTCCGCGTTCGCCGACAACCGCCTGCTGTTCGACCTGGTGCTCTACCAGATCGACTGGGAGGACATCCAGGTGGCTTCGCTGGTCAATGGTGTGAGCGGCCTGGTGAACGGCGGCGAGGCGACCAGCCGCGGCATCGAGGCCTCCGCGACGTTCCGCCCGGTCGACGGGCTGACGCTGGGCCTCAACGCGGCCTACAACGACGCCAACCTCGACGAGGACTTCCCGACCATCGTCGTGCCCGCCGGCGACGACCTGCAGGTGGAGATCAACACCGGCCTGAAGGACGACCGCATGCCGTACGTGCCCGACCTGACGTGGTCGTTCACGGCCGACTACTTCATGCCGCTGGGCGGCGGCTGGAACGCCAACTTCGGCGGCGGCGTGCGCTGGGTGGACGATCGCGTCAACGGCACCACGGAGCGCCAGGTGGTGCGCCTGCTCGAACCTCCGACCGTGCTCGACACGGAACTCACCGAGCCGCTGGTGATCGACAGCTACTACGCCGTCGACCTGTACGCCGCGTTCTCCAACGCCAACTGGACCTTGCGCGCGTACATGAAGAACGTCACCGACGAGCGCGCGTACTCGACGATGAGCGACGTCACCAGCGAGGTGACGGGGGTGACGCACTTCACCTCGGCCACGCCGATCCAGCCGCGCACCATCGGCCTGGAAGTCGACTACCGCTTCTGATGCCGCGCACGACGCGAGCGGCATCGGCCGCCCGCGAGGGAAGTCGTCGCTTCCGCCTGGGTGAATCCGCTTGAAGCACCAAGTCGTCCTGCCGCAACCCTATCTGCTGTTCCTCGGCGACACGACCGAGCCCGGCTACGCCAAGACCGCTTTCGGCCTGCGCGACTGGGCCGGCGAGCGCTGCCTGGGCGAATACGCCATCGCCGGTGCGACGGTCAGCACCGGCCTGCCGATGCTCACGCCCGCGCAGGCCGCCGCGATGGGCGCGAAGGCCATCGTCATCGGCGTCGCCAACGCCGGCGGCTTCATCCCGCCCGGATGGTGGCCCGCACTGGTGCAGGCGATGGAAGCGGGCCTGGACATCGTCAGCGGCATGCACGCCAGGCTGCGCGACATCCCGGTGCTGCGCGAGGCCGCCGAGCGGCTCGGCCGTCGCCTGATCGACGTGCGCGAGCCGCCCGTGGGCATTCCCGTCGCGTCGGGTGCGCGGCGTTCCGGCAGGCGTCTGCTGGCCGTCGGCACCGACTGCGCTCTGGGCAAGAAGTACACCGCGCTGGCACTGACGCGTGCGTTCGCCGCGCGCGGGATCGATGCGACGTTCCGCGCCACCGGCCAGACCGGCATCCTCATCGCCGGCAGCGGCGTGCCGATGGATGCCGTCGTCGCCGACTTCGCCGCGGGCGCGGCGGAGATGCTCTCTCCCGAGGCCGCGCCCGACCACTGGGACGTGATCGAAGGGCAGGGCTCGCTGTTCCATCCCGCCTATGCCGGCGTCTCGCTGGCGCTGCTGCACGGCAGCCAGCCGGACGTGATCGTGGTGTGCCACGAACCGGGACGCGAACGCGTGCTGGGCCATCCCGGCTACGCCGTGCCCAGCGTGGAGGACACCATCGACCTGGCCCTGCGCCTGGGCGCACGCACCAGCCCGCACATCCGCTGCGCCGGCGTGAGCCTCAACACGTCGCGGCTGGACGATGCCGGCGCGCAACGCGTGATCGCTGCCGAAAGCGAACGCCTGGGCCTGCCGGTGGCCGATCCGATGCGCGGCGGCGAGGCGTTCGAACGCCTGGTCGATGCCTGTCTGGCATGAGCGCGCATCCGCCATGACCGCTGCGTCGAGCCGCTTCCAGCGCCTGCTGCTGCCGGGCTTCGCTTTCAAGGCGGCGGTGATCGGTGGCGGCTACGCGACCGGGCGCGAGCTCGCCGAATACTTCATTCCCAGCGGACCGCAGGGCGGCGCGATGGCCATCGGTGTGGCCATGCTGTGCTGGAGCGCGCTGTGCGCGATCACCTTCGCGCTGGCCCATGCCACGCGCAGTTTCGACTACCACAGCTTCTTCCGCATGCTGCTGGGTCCGTTCGCGTTCGTGTTCGAGCTCGCGTACGTGGTCTTCATGGTGCTGATCCTGGCGGTGTTCGGCGCGGCCGCCGGTGCCATCGGCCAGGCCGTGCTCGGCTGGCCGCCGCTGGCCGGCACGCTGTTGCTGGTGCTCGGCATCGGCCTGTTCACTGCCTTTGGCAACCGGTCGGTCGAGCATCTGTTCAAGTGGGTGTCGTTCTTCCTGTACGGCACCTACGTCGTGTTCGTGGTGCTGGTGCTCGCGTCCTTCGGCGACCGCGCGATGGCATGGTTCGCCACGCCCGTGCCGCGCGACGGCTGGCTGTCGGGCGGACTGACCTACGCCGGCTACAACATCGTGGGCGCGGTGATGATCCTGCCGCTGGCGCGCCACTTCACCTCGCGGCGCGATGCGGTGGTCGCGGGCGTGCTCGCCGGCCCGCTGGCGATGCTGCCGGGGCTGCTGTTCTTCGTGTGCATGGTCGCGTGGTACCCGCACATCGGCGACGAGGCGCTGCCGTCGGATTTCATCCTGCGCCAGCTGGACATGCCGCTGTTCCACCTCCTGTTCCAGGCGATGATCTTCAGCGCGCTGCTCGAATGCGGCGTGGCGGCGGTGCATGCGGCCAACGAACGCATCGCCGCGAGCTGGCGTGCGCACCGTGCACTGGAACTCACGAACACCGGACGCCTGGCCATCGCCGCGATGCTGTTGGTCGGTTCCATCTTCATCGCCGGCCACTTCGGCCTGGTGGCGCTGATCGCCAGCGGCTACCGCGCATTGGCCTGGCTGTTCCTGGCGGTCTACGTGCTGCCGCTGCTGACGGTGGGCCTGTGGCGCCTGCGGCGCGGTGGGCCGCTCGTCATGGCGCCGTCGTCCGAACCGTCCTGATCGTGCCGAGGAGGCGACCCATGTCCCTGTTCCAACCGTTGCGGCTGGCCGTGTTCGCCCTGTGCACGTGTGCGGCTCCGGCATTCGCAGCGCCGCCGGCAGACCTCGATGCGCGCGTGCAGGCGGCCATGCAGGCCCACGGCGTGCCGGGCATGGCCATCGCCATCGTCGAGGGCGGCAAGCCGGTGCTGGCGAAGGGCTGGGGCGTGCGCAAGCTGGGTAGCAACGACGCGGTCGACGCCGACACGATCTTCCCGACTGGCTCGACCGGCAAGGCGATCACCGCCGCCGCACTGGCCGTGCTGGTCGACGACGGCAAGCTCGGCTGGGACGACAAGGTCATCGGCCACATGCCATGGTTCCGCATGTACGACCCATGGGTCACCAACGAGATGACCGTGCGCGACCTGCTCGTGCATCGCAGTGGACTGGGCCTGGGCGCGGGCGACCTGATGTTCGTGCCGTCGTCCTCGCGCAGCCGTGCCGACACCGTGCGCGCGCTGCGCCACATCAAGCCCGCCACCAGCTTCCGCAGCGGCTATGCCTACGACAACCTGCTGTACGCCGTGGCCGGCCAGCTGATCGAGGAAGTCAGCGGACAGACGTGGGAAGTCTTCGTGCGCGAGCGCGTGCTCAAGCCGGCCGGCATGGGCAGTTCGGTCACCGAGCAGTCCGCGCGCTTCGCCAATCCCAACCGCGCCTGGCCGCACGCACGCACCGGCGGCCCGGTGCGCGGCATGGGCGAGCAGGGCGTCCTCGACGAACGCAAGACGCTGGGCGACAACGGCGCGCCCGCGGGCGGGCTCTCGTCCAGTGCCAACGACCTGGCGAACTGGCTGCAGGTGCAGCTGGGCAAGGGCACGTGGACCGGTCCGGGCGGCACGCCGGTGAAGGTTTTCAGCGGAGCCCAGTCGAAGCAGATGTGGACGCCCGTCGTGCTGACGCCCACGCCGTCGTGGCCGGGCAAGCTGGCGGCGGCATCGCCCAAATTCACCTCCTACGCGCTGGGCTGGAGCGTGCGCGACTACCGCGGCGAGAAAGTGCTGGACCACGGTGGCGCCGTGTTCGGCGTGCAGGCGTACGTGGCGATGATTCCCGAGCGCAACTTCGGCCTGGCGGTGCTGATGAACTCCGAGGACACGCAGGCGATGCGCGGCGTCGCGCTGGAGATCATCGACCACTACCTCGGCGCACCGAAGACCGACTGGGTGGCCGCGTTCGACGAGTTCATGGACACGCGCATCGACGGTGGCCTGAAGACGCTGCAGGCGAGTGCGAAGTCGCGCACGTCCACCGGCGAGGCGTCGTTGCCGCTCGCCGGGTACGCGGGCCGCTACCGCGACCCGTGGTACGGCCCCATCGACATCACGGCCGGCGACGGCAAGGCGGGGAAGGGCCCGCTGCGCGTGGACTTCACCCTGACGCCGGGCATGGCCGGGCGTCTGGAACACGTGCATCACGACACCTTCCGCACGGTCTGGGACGACCCGGCGATCGAGCCGGCTTACCTCACCTTCGCGCTCGACGCCGAGGGCAAGGTCGACCGCATCACGCTGAAGGCCGTCTCGCCAATCGCCGACTTCAGCTACGACTACCAGGACCTGTTGTTCACGCCCGAGCGGCAGTGACGAGGGACGGCACGGCGCCCGTGCGGCTCGGGGAGGGGCCGCACGGGCGGCGGCCGGTTTGATCGATGCGACGAGCGGTGCGGCTGCTGACAGCACCGTGGCAGCAGCCGGGACCATACTGGCCGGACCCCAGCCAAGGAGTGCCCACCGTGACCATGACCGCCACCTGCCACTGCGGCGCCACGAAGATCCAGGCCGCCGAGCCGCCCCGCCAGGCCAAGGAGTGCAACTGCACGTTCTGCGCACGCACGGGCGCGGTCTGGGGCTACTTCAAGCCGGACCAGCTGGTGTTCGTGTCGCAGGACGAGGAGCGGACGTACTCGGCCAGTGGCCTCAACCGCCATCACTTCTGCGGCCGTTGCGGCATGCAGACCTGGGGCGACTCGCCCGACTGGGCGTCGGCCTACAACGCCGACGGCAGCCCGAAGGAAGGCTTCACCGCAGGCACCGTCCCCGAGCAGCGCATCTATGGCGTCAACCTGCGCCTGGTCGACGACCTGGACTGGTCCGGCATCCAGGTGGAGAAGATGGACGGGCGCAACAGCTGGTGAGCCCGCCGCAGCGTCGCCACCCGGTCCAGGCAAAAAGACTGGAGCGCGAGGTTGCAGAGCCTGGACGACGAGGCAAAAAGACTGGTGCGCGAGGCTCCGAGCCTCGACGTCGAGGCAAAAAGACTGGCGCGTGAGGCTTCGAGCTTCATCGTCCAGGCAAAAAGACTCGAACGCGAGGTTGCAGAGCCTGGACGACGAGGCAAAAAGACTGACGCGTGAGGCTCCGAGCCTCGTCGTCGAGGCAAAAAGACTCGCGCGCCAGGCTTCGAGCGTCGTCGAAGCAAAGAAGACGCGTGCATCAGGCTCGGTGGCCTCATCGGCCAACGTCCGCTTCCGCGGCGGCGGATCGCGCGCAGGGCGTCCGCGGGGCTAGCGCTCGTGCCGCGTGCCGAAGATCTTGTCGCCGGCGTCGCCCAGGCCCGGCAGGATGTAGCCGACCTCGTTGAGGCGCTCGTCGATGGAGGCGGTGAACACCTCCACGTCCGGATGGCGCGCTTCCAGCACGCTCAGGCCTTCCGGCGCGGCGACCAGGAACAGCCCCTTGATGCGCCGGCAGCCCGCGGCCTTGAGCATGTCCACCGTGGCCACCAGCGTGCCGCCGGTGGCGAGCATCGGGTCGAGGATGATCGCCGTGCGTTCGTCCATGCGGCCGGTGAGCTTCTCGTAGTAGCCCACCGGCTGCAGCGTCGTCTCGTCGCGCTGCAGGCCGACCACGCCGACCTTGGCCGCCGGGATCAGCTCCAGCACACCGGGCAGCATGCCCAGGCCCGCGCGCAGGATCGGCACCAGCGTGACCTTGGCGCCCTTGATCCGACGGGTGGCCACCGGTCCGGCCCAGCCCTCGACCACGACTTCCTCGGTTTCCAGGTCGGCGGTCGCTTCGTAGGTCAGCAGCGTCGCGACCTCGGAGGCAAGTTCACGGAAGGCCTTCGTGCTGATGTCGCCCACGCGCATCAGGCCGAGCTTGTGCTGGACGAGGGGATGACGGACTTCGACAACCTTCATGGGCATGACCGTAGGTGCGACGGTCGGAAGTGTGCCTCAAGGCTGGGCTGTGCTCACGTGTGGCGGGTGGATGGGGGCTGTTATGGGCCGATCAATCCCCCTCGATCCCCCTTTTTCAAAGGGGGAAGAATTCAGGCCAGGTTGCGCTGTCGTGGCGGATTCGCTCCCGCTCTTCTCCCTCCTTTGAAAAAGGAGGGCCGGGGAGGATTCGCTCTTGGCGGCGGCAGCCTGGGCGTTAGTCGGTACGCTGCGGCTCGTTCAATCCCCCTCGATCCCCCTTTTTCAAAGGGGGAGGAAGTTGCGCTTTCGTTTCTGAGCCACCACCACCTTCGTTCGCCGATGTTCACCGCTTCGCTCCCTCCTTTGAAAAAGGAGGGCCGGGGAGGATTCGCTCCTTAGCGGCGGCAGCCTGGACCTTCGTCGGCACGCTGCGGCTCGTTCAATCCCCCTCGCTCCCCCTTTTTTCAAAGGGGGAGGAAGTCGCGCTTTCGTTATCTGAGTCACCCCCACCTTCGTTTGCCGATGCTCACCGCTTTGCTCCCTCCTTTGAAAAAGGAGGGCTGGGGAGGATTCGCTCTTCAGGCGGCGGCAGCCTGGACCTTCGTCGGCACGCTGCGGCTCGTTCAATCCCCCTCGATCCCCCTTTTTCAAAGGGGGAGGAAGTTGCGCTTTCGTTTCTGAGCCACCACCACCTTCGTCCGCCGATGCCCCACTGCTTTGCTCCCTCCTTTGAAAAAGGAGGGCCGGGGAGGATTCGCTCTTACCTGACCAACAGCAACCTAGAACGAATACCGCGCGATCAGCTGGTACACCGGGCCGGACGATTCCGTTTCGCGCTCGTACTCGTCGAAATCGCGGGCCAGCTGGTCCGCTGCGTTGTCGAACTTGTTGAAGAACTCGTCCTTCGACGCGTCCAGCAGGTTCGAGCCGGTCAGGCGCACCGACATGCGTTCGCCGAAGCGCTTCTCGACGAACACTTCCAGGTCGCCGTCGTAATGCGTGGAGACTTCCTCGGCGAGCATGCGCGAGTACGCATCGCCCTGGCGGCGGTAGCTGGCGCCAAAGGACATGCCCCAGGCGCGGACGTCGTGGATGAAGCCGACGTTGTAGACGTACTTGGCCTGGTTGTTGAAGCGGCGCTCGCCGAAGGCGTCGTCGACCTTGCTGTCCAGCCACGAGTAGTTCACGAACAGGCCCGTGTCCGGCAGGCCCAGTGCGGTCAGCGGCGTGGACAGGTCGAACTCGATGCCGTAGACCTTGCCGTCGCCGACGTTGCGCGCGGTGTAGACGAAGCTGTCTGGATCGAACTCCGGGAAGCCCGGAGTGCTCTCGTCGGCGCCGGGGTTCTCGTCGAGGAATTCCTCGACCTCGTCCTCGTAGTCGCCCACCGCGGTGGCGCTCGGTTCGCCGGTGTTGACCAGTTCGATCAGGTCCTTCACGTCGCGATAGAACACGTTGACGCCGAACACGCCGCGCGTGCCCAGGCGGCGCTCGTAGCCGAAGTCCACGCCCCAGGCGCGTTCCGGATCCAGCTGCGGATTGCCGGCGAAGTCGTTGTCGCCGAACTCCTCCTCCAGCAGCAGCGGCAGCACCTGGTCGAAGTTGGGACGACGCACGGTGCGCCCTACCGAGAACAGCAGGCGGTCGGCATCGGTGAAGTCCCACTTCAGGTGCGCCGACGGCAGCAGCATCGAGTAGTCGTTGCTGTCGGTGTCCTCGTCGGCGGCCACGTCCACGTCGGTGGTCTCGTAACGCAGGCCGGCTTCCCACGCGAGCGTGCCGGTGGCGCCGGAGAACATCAGGTACGGGTCGATGCGGGTTTCTTCGATGCGGCTGGTGGCGCGCTCGAACTCTTCGTACGGCGGCAGCGCGGCGTCTTCCTCGTCGGTCGACACTTCGCTGACCTGCAGCGTGGTGTCGCGCTGCTTGTCCATCCAGTCCACGCCGAACTCGACCGTCGTCGCGCCCACGCCACGCTTGTGTGCCAGCTTGAACGTCGTCTCGCGGTCACGGATGTCGGTCAGCGTGCGCGTGCCTTCGCGCTCGTCGAACGAGGGCGGCGTGTCTTCGTCGTCGAAGCCGGATTCCTCTTCGGTGGACACGGTGTCCTCGTCGAAGCGGGCATGGTCCAGGTCCAGCTCGGTACGGCCGCCGGCCATGTCGAACACGTACTCCACGCCCAGCGACCAGTTGTCCTGGTCGATGTCCTCGACCTGGTCGTTGATCGACAGCAGGTTGTCGCGACTGGTGCTCGACGGGTCGTTGTACTCGACCGAATGCTCGGTCTCGGTGCGGTCGGTGCGCACGTAGAAGCCGTCGATCGACAGCCGGCCCGTGCCGATGTCGCGCGTGTAGGACAGGTTGGCGGAGTAGTCGTCGCCGTCGCGCGTGTCGTCCTGGTCCTCGCGGTCGGTGAAGTCGCCGCCGGGTTCCTCGAAACGGTCGCTGCGCTTGACCTTGGGGTTGTAGCGGCCCTGCACGTTGATGCCGCCCAGCAGGCGGCCGCCGCCGACCTCGCCACTGGCGACGGCGCCGTAGGTGCCCTTCCACTGCCCATCGTCGAAGTGCATGGCGCCGGCGCGCACGTACCGGCCGTCGAACTGGTAGGCGTCGCGCAGCACGATGTTGAGCGCGCCGGCCACGGCATCGCCGGAGCGGTTGGCGCTGGTGCTGCGCACGATCTCGATGCGTTCGACCAGTTCGGCGGGGATGCGGTCGACGAAGAACGAGCGGTCGTTGCCAGCGCCGGGCACCTTCTTGCCGTTGATGAGGATCTGGGTGTAGCCCGGGTCCAGGCCGCGCAGCTGCGCGCCGTCGTACTCCAGCACGTCTGACACGAACGCCACCGACGGCACGCGCTTGAGCATGTCGCCGACGGTCAGCGGCTCGAAGCGCTGGAAGTACTCCAGGTCGTACGACAGCACCGGCGCGACGGCGTCGGTGCGGTTGCGATAGGCGATCTGCGCCTGCACCACCACGGCGTCCAGCTGCTTCGGGTCGGGCGACGCATCGGCGGCGGCTTCGTCCGCGACGGCCGCGAAGCTGAGCGGCGCGACGAGCACGCACAACAACGCCCGCGACATCGCCGCGGCCAGAAGGTTACGTTTCATCGAATGGCATCCCCATGCAGGACAAGCGGCCCCGCTTACGAGGGCCGTTTTCTACGCATGTCGCATGGCGGAAATATGACGGCCGCATGCGCGACGCATGAAACACGACGGTCACAATGGCTGCGTAGAACTTCGCGCTTTGCTCACCTCATCAGGGGAATCCATGTCGCTGCGACTGCTCACGCTGGGCCTTGCGTCCTGCCTCGCCGCTTGTTCGACGGGTGCACCGACCGGTACGCCGGCCGCGTCCGCACCGGCCGATCGAGAGCCCGACGAAGCGATGGAAGTGGATCCGCTGCTGAGCCAGTCGGGCATCGCGCACAAAGTCGTGGCCGAGGCGTTCCTCACCGCGGCGACGCCGGCCGACAACATCGACTCTCCGGCCAGTTGGCTCACGCGTGATGGCAAGCGCTGGCTGATCGCCACCGCCAAGGCGACCGACCAGCTGGTCGTGTACGACGGCGACACCGGCGCGACGCTGCGTAGCGTCGGCGGCCCCGGCACCGCACCGGGCCAGATGCAGCGCCCCAACGGCATCGCGGTGATCGACGACGTCGTGCTGGTGGTGGAGCGCGACAACCATCGCGTGCAGATGTTCCAGCTGCCGGACTTCAAGCCGCTGCTGGTGTTCGGCGCGCAGGACCTGAAGCAGCCCTACGGCCTGTGGGTGCGTGCACAGAAGGACAGCTACGAGGTCATCGTCAGCGACAACTACATGTCGCCGCAGAACGGGGACCTGCCGCCGCCGCTGGCGCAACTCGACCAGCGTTACAAGCGCTATCAGCTGCGCCGCGTGCCGGGCGGTTGGGACGCGCGCCTGATGGGCACGTTCGGCGAGACCACCCAGGACGGCGCGATCCGCATCGCCGAATCGGTGTTCGGCGACGTCGAACACGACCGCCTGCTGCTGGCCGAGGAAGACGTCGCCACCGGCACGCGCATCCGCGAATACGGCCTGGATGGCACGTACCGCGGTCGCGACATCGGCGCGAACCTGTTCAAGGCGCAGGCCGAGGGCATGGCGCTGATGCGCTGCGCGGACGGCAGCGGTTTCTGGATCGCCACCGACCAGTACAAGGACCGCAGCCTGTTCCACGTGTTCGACCGCGTGACGCTGAACCACCTGGGCGCGTTTGCCGGCAGGAAGACGGCCAACACCGACGGCGTGTGGCTGGACCAGAGCGCCGACACGCGCTTCCCGCAGGGCGTGTTCTACGCGGTAGACGACGACCAGGCGGTCGCGGCGTTCGACTGGCGCGACGTCGCGAAGGCGCTGGCGCTGCCGGGGTGCAAGGCGCCGTGAATTTGGCTGTCACTGCCAGGGGAAGCTGAGTTGCCCGTATGGTCTTCAGCCTTCGCTTTCTGTTGTCATCCCCGCGAAGGCGGGGATCCATCTTTCCGGCGTCGGATGCTTTCCGGAATGGCTGAGGCGTAGGGCAGAGGGTTCCCGCCGGCGATTGCGCGCAGGATCGCGCTAAAACGATTTTCGACGCAGATGACGCAGAGAACACGGATCAGGCTGCGCCGGCTGCCTTTGTCCGTTGGACCAAGTCTTGGGATCTGGCTGCTGATCCAGGATCGCAAACGCTCTTTCTGCGTTATCTGCGTAATCGGTGTCCAACCGCTCCCTGCTTTAACCGCGGGAATGACACTGAGCGCAGAAGACCGCAGCCCCTGCCTTGCAGGGATTGCGGCCGGACAGAATCGGAAGGGGAGGGCGGCGGGTGCCGGGGGACTGGTGCACCCGCCGCCGCTTCAACCCGACCCGATCAGGCCGCGGCCGCCTGTTGCGCGCGCGGACCTTCCTTCAGTGCACGGCCGACCATCGCCACCAGCAGGTCGAGCTCGTCGCTGGTGATGGTGAAGGTGGGCGTGAAGCGCAGCGAATTGACGCCGCCGTGGATCACGCCGATGCCGTGCTCGCGCAGCCACTCCTCGGTGGAGCCTTCGCCGTAGCACTTGAACTGCGGCGCCAACTCGCACGAGAACAGCAGGCCGGTGCCCTGCACCTTGGTGATCAGCCCGCCGAGTTCGGCCTTCAGCCTTTCCAGCTTTTCCATCGCCTCCACGCCGCGCGCGCGGATGTTCTCGCGCAGCGCCGGCGTCACCTGCGACAGCACCGTGCACGCCACGTCCAGCGCGCGCGGATTGGTGGTCATGGTGTTGCCGTACAGGCCCTTGCGATACAGGTCGGCGGCGTGCCTGCTCACGGCGAGCACCGACAGCGGGTACTGGCCGGCGTTGAGCGCCTTGGAATAGGTCTCCATGTCCGGCGGGTCGAGCTGCTCGAAGCCGGGGTAATCGATGATCGACAGCACGCCGTGCGCGCGCAGGCCGGCCTGGATCGAGTCGACCAGCAGCAGGGCGCCGTGCGAACGCGTCAGCTCGCGCGCGGCGGCGTAGAACGCCGGGGGCACGCTGCGGCCCGGGTCGCCTTCGCCCATCACCGGCTCCAGGAACATCGCCTCGATGAACCAGCCGTTGGCGTCGGCATCGGCGAAGACCTTCTTCAGCGCGTCGACGTCGTAAGGCTCGACGGTGAGCAGCGTGTCCTCGCCGCGGAAGCTCGCCAGGTGCTGCAGGTAGGTCTTGCGCGAGGAATCCGAGTACAGCGCGGGGCGCTCGGTGCGGCCGTGGAAGCTGCCCTTGACCACCACGCGCTTGATGACGCGGCCGGCATGGCGGCCACCGGCGTCGGTCATCAGCTTGGTGTTGACGTCGGCGATGCGCGAGGCCAGCGAGACCGACTCCGAACCGGAGTTCAGGCACAGGAACTTCTCGTAGGGACAGCCGCCGCGATCGGCGCCGATGGCCGCGCGGATGGCGCGCTCGAAGCGCAGCTGCGACAGCGAGGGCGTCATGATGTTGGCCATCGCCTGCGGGCGCGCCATGGCGGCCAGCACCGGCTTGGGCGCGTGGCCGAAACCGAGCATGCCGTAGCCGCCGGAGTCGTGCAGGACCGCGCCCTTCAGCGTCACCACCCACGGGCCGCGGGCGGCGAGGGCGACGTACGGGTTCACCGCGTCGTCCGGATAGAAGTTGACGTAGCCGCCCTGGACGGCATGGATCTGCGCGTCCTCGTCCAGGTCCAGCAGCTCAGCGAACTCGTCCTTCAGCCGCTGGTACTCCTGCTCGGCGGCCTCGATGGCCTCGATCAGTTCGGCATGGGTCGCGGCGAAGCGGACGATGGTGGCGTCGTCCAGGCCGACGGTGCGGCGATGGCCCGGATGGGCACGCAACGGGGCGAGACGGTCGATGACGGCCATGGAGTTCTCCTGAAACGGTCGCTAAGCCCCCATTATCGGGATTGGGCCGTCGTTCGATAGTGGATGTTTGTACGAAATTGGCGATAATTTCGTCGATTCGACGAAATGGCTGGCCATGAAGATCACCGACTCCGACCAGGCACTGCTGTCCGTGCTGCGCGAGAACGCCCGCGCCTCGACAGCGGATATCGCCCGCCGCCTGAACCTGTCGCGCACCACGGTGCACAGCCGCATCGAACGGCTGGAGCGGCAGGGGGTGATCCACGGCTACACCGTGCGCGTGCACGACGAGGCCGAACGCGGCCACATCCGCGCCCACATCATGATCACCGTGCTGCCCAAGCAGATGCCGGCCGTAGTGGCGGCCCTGCACGCGATGCCGGAAGTGCGCACGCTGCACTCGGTCAGCGGCGCATTCGACCTGGTGGCCCTGGGCGTAGTGCCGACGGTCGAGGCCATGGACGAACTGACCGACCGCATCGGCGCCATCGAGGGCGTCGAACGCACCACCTCGTCGATCATCCTGTCGGCGAAGTTCGAGCGGTAGGGTGGTCTGCACATCGGACGGGATGACGGCTTCTGCCCCTCTCCCCACGGGAGAGGGGTTGGGGTGAGGGCCGGGACGCGCGGTGCACCTCCAAGTGCTGCAAGGCCGCTGTTCCAGACGCGGAAGCAAAAATGGATTCCAGCTTTCGCTGGAATGACGGTGACGTGGGTTGCCGGCAGCGGAGTGCCCGAACGCACCCGGCCTGGATCCCGGCTTTCGCCGGGATGACGAAGCGGGGAGAGGAGCGGCGGGCACAGGCAAGGCGGCGCGAGTGTGGAGCGCGGGCCTTGGCCTTCCCGGAAAAGGCGTCCTGACCGGACCACTTACAATGTCCGGTCCGCCGCCCCAGCAATCCCCGCTTTCCCTTGAAGAAATCCGATTTCCATTACGACCTGCCGCAGGAACTGATCGCCCAGGCGCCGCTGGCGGAACGTTCGGCCAGCCGCCTGCTGGTGGTACCGCCGGCAACCGGCGATGCGTACGACCGCGGTTTCGAAGACCGTGTGTTCCGCGATCTGCCGGATCTCCTCCAGCCCGGTGACCTGCTGGTGTTCAACGACACCCGGGTGATCCCGGCGCGCCTGTACGGGCAGAAGACCAGCGGCGGGCGCGTGGAGATCCTGATCGAACGGCTGCTGGGCGCCAGCGAAGTGCGCGCGCAACTGGGCGTCAGCAAGTCGCCCAAGGCGGGTGCGCGCATCCTGCTCGACGCTGGCGGCGAAGCAGAAGTGCTCGGCCGCGAGGGCGAGTTCTACCGCCTGCGCTTCGACGTGCCCGAATCACTTGAGAAGTGGTTGCTGAAGGCTGGCCGCCTGCCACTGCCGCCGTACATCCAGCGCGAAGCCGGGCACGACGACGACACGCGCTACCAGACCGTGTTCGCGCGCGAGGTCGGCGCGGTCGCCGCGCCCACCGCCGGCCTGCATTTCGACGAAGCGCTGCTGGAGGCGTTGCAGGCGCGTGGCGTGCAGTTCGGCCATGTGACGCTGCACGTGGGCGCGGGCACGTTCCAGCCGGTGCGCGTGGACGACCTGCACCAGCACGTGATGCACAGCGAATGGCTCAACGTGGGCGCTGCGCTGATCGAGCAGATCCAGCGCACGCGCGCGGCCGGCGGGCGCGTGATCGCGGTGGGCACCACGGTTGTACGCGCGCTGGAAAGCGCGATGCGCGCCAACGATGCTGGCGAACCGGAACTGCAGCCTTATGCCGGCGAGACGCGGTTGTTCATCCTGCCGGGTTACCGCATCCGTTCGGTCGATGCGCTGATCACCAATTTCCACCTGCCCGAGAGCACGCTGCTGATGCTGGTGTCGGCCTTTGCCGGCAAGGAGCGCGTGTTCGCGGCCTACGACCACGCCATCGCGCAGCGTTACCGGTTCTTCTCGTATGGCGACGCGATGCTGCTGTTTCCTGCCGCGTCGGCTGCATGAACGTGGCGCAATTCCGGATGCACCCGAAAAGCGAATCCTCCCCAGCCCTCCTTTTCCAAAGGAGGGGGCAGAAGCGGAACCTCATGAATCGATTCAAGCAAGACGACGCAGCCTTTCCCCCCTTTGAAAAAGGGGGGCAGGGGGGATTCGCCACTGGGCCCGGAGGCCTGCGATGAGCCGCCTGTCCTTCGAATTGCTGCGCACCGATGGCGCCGCGCGCCGCGGCCGTCTGACTTTCCCGCGTGGCACGGTGGAAACCCCGACGTTCATGCCGGTCGGTACCTACGGTTCGGTCAAGGGCGTGCTGCCGGAGCAGATCCGCGAACTCGGCGCGCAGATGATCCTGGGCAACACGTTCCACCTGTACCTGCGCCCCGGTCTGGATGTCATCGGCGACCACGGCGGCCTGCACGGCTTCACCCGCTGGGACGGTCCGATCCTCACGGACTCGGGCGGCTTCCAGGTGTTCTCGCTGGCGCACAAGCGCAAGATCACCGAGCAGGGCGTGACGTTCGCCGCGCCGACCGATGGCAGCAAGGTGTTCCTCGGTCCCGAGGAAAGCATGCGCATCCAGAAGGTGCTGGACTCGGACGTGGTGATGATCTTCGACGAGTGCACGCCCTATCCGGCGACCGAGGACGTCGCCCGCCGCTCGATGGAGCTGAGCCTGCGCTGGGCCGAGCGCAGCAAGCGCGCGCACGAGGGCAACGACGCGGCGCTGTTCGGCATCGTCCAGGGCGGCGTGCATCCGGAACTGCGCACGCGTTCGGCGGAGGCGCTCAAGTCCATCGGCTTCGACGGCTACGCGATCGGCGGCCTCGCCGTCGGCGAGCCGGAAGCCGAGCGCAATCACATGCTCGAGCACACCTGCCCACAGCTGCCCGCGGACCGGCCGCGCTACCTGATGGGCGTGGGCCGGCCGGAGGACCTGGTCGAAGGCGTGGCCCGCGGCATCGACATGTTCGACTGCGTGATGCCCACCCGCAACGCGCGCAACGGGCATTACTTCACCTCGTTCGGCACCGTGCGCGTGCGCAACGCCAAGTACGAGCGCGACCTGCGCCCGATCGAGGAAGGCTGCGACTGCTACACCTGCCGCAACGGCTTCACCCGCAGCTACCTGCGCCACCTGGACCGCTGCAACGAGATGCTCGGGCCGATCCTGGGCACCCTGCACAACCTGCGGTATTACCAGCGGCTGATGGCGCAGATGCGCGAGGCCATCGCGCAGGGAACCTTTGCGGCCTTCCGGGAGTCCTTCTACGCCATGCGGACGGGCGGGAGCGGCGAATAGAAGCCGGGAACGACGGCTTGCCGCGTGGCGGTCGTCCCCGGTCCGGGAACCGGCGCCGGGCCGCCGCGCGCGGCCATCGTTCCGTTTTCCCGCTCAACGCCAGCCCTCCCGTGCCAGCCGGGCGCCCCCGCGCACCCGTGGCATAATCCCCCGCTATTTTTCGATCCAGGACGACCAAGATGAACCTGCTCGACTTCGTGATTTCCCCGGCGTACGCCCAGGCGGCCGGCCAGCCGCAGGGTGGCCTCGGCATGAGCCTCCTGTTCCCGATCCTCCTGCTGGGCGTCATGTACTTCCTGATGATCCGCCCGCAGATGAAGCGCCAGAAGGAGCATCGCGCGATGCTCGAGAAGCTGGCCAAGGGCGACGAAGTGCTGACCAACGGCGGCATCGCCGGCACGGTCACCGACATCGGCGAGAACTTCATCACGGTCGAGATCGCCGACAACGTGCGCATCCGCGTGCAGAAGGGCGCCATCGCCAATGTCCTGCCCAAGGGCACCTTGAAGTCGGCCTGAGCCGGCGCCAAGAGAAATCGATCGAACGGCGGCCGGGGAGCCGCCGCGGAAGCTTGTCCCAGGGGCAATAGATGCTGACTTACGCGCGCTGGAAATACTTCGTCATCCTGCTGGTGCTGGTGTTGAGCACGCTGTACGCGCTGCCCAACGTGTTCCCGCAGGATCCGTCGGTGCAGGTCACCGGCAATCGTGGCAGCAAGGTGGATGAAGCGCTGCGCACGCGCGTCAGCGACGCCCTGGCCAAGGCCGGTGTCTCGCCCAAGGCGGTGGAGTTCGACAACGGCAACCTGCTGGTCCGTCTCAACAACCCGGACCAGCAGATCAAGGCCAACGACGCGCTGCGCGCGCAGCTCGGCAGCGACTATGTGGTCGCGCTGAACCTGGCCTCCACCGTGCCGAACTGGCTGGAGCGCATCGGTGCGCGTCCGATGCTGCTGGGCCTGGACCTGCAGGGCGGCGTGCACTTCCTGATGCAGGTGGACCAGAAGGCCGCGCTCGACAAGCGTCTGGACGCCACCGCCGAGGACGTGCGCGTGGCGCTGCGCGACGGCAAGGTCCGCTATGAATCGGTCGAGCGCCGCGCCAACAACACGCTGGTCGCCACGCTGGCCTCGCCGGCCGACGCCGAAACCGCGCGCCAGGTCATCGGCCGTACCCAGCCGACGCTGCTGCTGGACGTCCAGGGCAACACGTTGGACGTGCGGATCTCCGACGCGGAGCTGCAGCGCATGGCGGTGGAAGCCATCGAGCAGAACGTCGGCACCCTGCGCAACCGCATCAACGCGCTCGGCGTGGCCGAGCCGATCATCCAGCGCCAGGGCAGCGACCGCATCGTCGTGCAGCTGCCAGGCGTGCAGGACACCGCGCAGGCCAAGCGCATCCTCGGCGCCACTGCGACGCTGGAATACCGCGGCGTAGTCGAGAACGCCAACCCGTACGACGCCGTCGCCAGCGGCAACGTGCCGCCGGAAGGCCGCATCTACTACCGCAAGGAGATGGGGCCGGACGGCAAGCCGATCCCGATCATCCTCAACAAGCGCGTGATCGCCTCCGGCGACCAGCTGGTCGGCGCCACCTCGATGATGGATCCGCAGACCGGCACGCCGGGCGTGTCGATCCGCCTCAACGGCGTCGGCGGCCAGCGCATGTTCGACTACACCAGCGAGCACGTCGGCAAGCCGATGGCGGTGGTGTACATCGAGCGCATCCCCGAGGTGCGCGTCGTCGACGGCAAGGAAGTGCGCAGCACCCGCGTCAACGAGCAGGTCATCTCGGTGGCCACCATCAACGGCGTGTTCGGCAAGGAGTTCCAGACCACCGGCCTGGACAGCGCCAAGGAAGCGGCCGACCTCGCGCTGCTGCTGCGCTCGGGCTCGCTCGCCGCACCGATGGACTTCATCGAGGAGCGCATCGTCGGTCCGAGCCTGGGCCGCGAGAACATCGAGCGCGGCCTGACCGCGGTGATGTACTCGTTCGCCTTCGCGCTGATCTTCTTCCTGTTCTATTACCGCGTGTTCGGCATCATCACGTGCCTGGCGCTGCTGCTGAACATGCTGATGCTGATCGCGGTGATGTCGCTGTTCGGCGCCACGCTGACGCTGCCGGGCCTGGCGGGCATCGCGCTGACGGTGGGCATGTCGGTGGACGCCAACGTGCTGATCAACGAACGCATACGCGAGGAACTGCGACTCGGGCTGCCGCCGCAGACCGCGATCGCCGAAGGCTACGAACGCGCCTCCGGCACCATCGCCGACGCGAACATCACCGCCATCCTCGCCGGCATCGCGCTGTTCGCCTTCGGTACCGGTCCGGTGAAGGGCTTCGCGGTCTCGCTGATCGTCGGTATCGCCACGTCGATGTACACCGCGGTCGGCGTCTCGCGCGGCATCGCCACGCTGATCTACGGCGGCCGCCGCAAGCTGAAGTCCATCTGGATCTGACGGGAAGCACCACTCATGAAACCGTTCAACGTCTTCCCGTACGACAGCAACATCAACTTCATCCGCCTGCGCTGGCTGTCGCTGGGCATCGCCCTGGCGATGCTGCTGGTGGCCGTCGGCGCGATGTTCGTCAATGGCTTCAACTTCGCCCTGGACTTCACCGGTGGCGCCGTCACCGAGATGCGCTTCGCCAAGCCCGTCGATGTGGACGACGTGCGCGAGCGCCTGGCGCAGGCCGGCTACGAGAACGCCCAGGTGCAGACCTTCGGCAGCGGCAACGACCTGCTGATCCGCCTGCAGCCGAGGGAAGCGGCCGAAGGCGCCGGCCAGCGCGGCGACACCACGGCCAGCGACGTGCAGCGTGCGCTCGCGTTCGAGGGCAATCCGGGCCAGGTGCTGCGCAGCGAGGTGGTCGGTCCGCAGGTCGGCAAGGACCTGGCGATCAACGGCCTGTGGGCGCTGATCTTCGTGGTCGTCGGCTTCCTCATCTACATCTCCTTCCGTTTCGAGAAGAAGTTCGCCATCGCGGCGGTGCTGACCACGCTGCATGACGTGGTGGTCGTGACCGGCTGGTTCGCGCTGAGCGGGCACGAGTTCGACCTGACCGTGCTGGCCGGCGTGCTGTCGGTGATGGGCTTTTCGATCAACGACACCATTGTGGTGTTCGACCGCGTGCGCGAGAACTTCCGCACCATGCGCGCTTCGCCGGAGGAGATCCTCAACAAGTCGATCAACCAGACGCTGTCGCGTACGGTCATCACCTCGTTCGTGGCCTTCCTCACCGTGCTGGCGCTGTACATCTACGGTGGCGGCTCGCTGCAGGGCATGGCCGAGTCGCAGATGATCGGCATCATCATCGGTACGCTGTCGTCGATCTTCGTGGCGTGCCCGCTGCTGACCCTGGGCTTCCTCAAGGTCACCAAGCAGGACCTGATGCCGAAGGCGAAGGACGAGGCCGCATTGGCCCGCCGCCCCTGATCCCGCGGCGCCACGGTCACAGGAAAAGGCCGCGCATTGCGCGGCCTTTTTTCTTGGCCCGTCGGTGAGTTGTGCCGGATGCGGCGGCAGAGCGCGCACGCAGGGCGGAGGTTTTCGTTCAGGAATTGAGACTCAAGTCACATATGGGGGCGCCGATAAGGCGGGTGACTCCTCTCCGGCCCATGCCATGTCCTCCCCAGTGAACCCCGCCGCGCGTCCCGCGGCTCCCCGTGCGGGCTTGACCCGACACCGCAGCACCGCAACCCCCTGGCAGTGGGTGCGTGCATCGCTGGGCCGCCAGATCGGCCTGGTGCTGGGCACGACGATGGTGGTGATGCTGGCCGGTCTGGCGCTGCTGGTGAACCGGCATGCCGCCGACGCCGTCGAGGAGCGTGCCCGCAACGACCTGCGTGCCGCCGCGCAGATCCTGCGCGACAACGTCGCCACCTACGAACACAGTCTCGTCGATGCCACCGCCACGCTGGGCGGCGCGTTGCAGACGGTGCTGGCCAGCGGCCCGGTGCGGCTTGAGCCGGCGAAGGGCGACGCCCTGCCGACGCTGTGGCTGCAGGATCGCAAGCTGGAGGCGGGCTTCCCCGCGGTGGACCGCTTCACGCAGGACACCGGCGCGGTGGTCACCGTCTTCGTCCGCAACGGCGACGAGTTCACGCGTGTTGCGACCTCCGTGCGCAACGAGAAGGGCGACCGGGTGATCGGCACGCGGCTGGCCCATGAAAGCCCGGCCTATCCACGCGTGCTGAAGAACCAGGCCTACACCGGCCGCACGCGCTTGTTCGGCCGCGACTACATGACCCACTACCGTCCGCTGCTGGACGACGCCGGGCAGCTGGTTGGCGTGCTCTTCGTCGGCAAGGAATACGGCCAGGAGTTGGCGGCGCTGAAGGAGAAAGTGGCGGCGATGCGCATCGGCCAGCACGGCCAGTTCTTCGTCATCGACACCGCGCGCGAAGGCGAGGAGAGCGTGGTGATCCACTCCACCGCCGAAGGCGCCACCGCGCGTGGCCTGCTGGGCGAGGCGGGCATGCGCGCGCTCTCGCGCATCGTCGCGGCCGGCGGCGGCACGGTTGAAGTCGACGTGGCCGCAAAGGCAGGCGAGGCGCCGGTGCCCACGCTGCTGGCGGTGGAGAGCTTCCCAACTTGGAACTGGGCGGTCGTCGCGGCCGAGCCGCGGTCGCAGATCGTGGCGTCCACGCATGCGTTGACGGTCCTGATCTCGATCGCGTCGCTGGTCACGCTGGCGCTGATCCTGGCGGCGTCGTGGTGGTGCGTGCGTCGCACGGTGATCCTGCCGCTGGCCGCAGCGGCGCGTCTGGCGGACGACGTGGCACAGGGCACGATGGACGGCGCGATGCCGCCCGCACGCGACGACGAGGTGGGCGGCCTGCAGCGTTCGATGGGACGCATGCGCGAGCGCGTGCAGTCGGTGATCGCCGCCCAGCGCGACATGGCCGCGCGCCACGACGCCGGCGAGATCAGCCACCGCATGGACGATGCCGCCTTCCCCGGCCAGTACGGACAGATGGTGCGCGACACGAACACGCTGGTGGCTTCGCACATCGCGGTGAAGATGCGCCTGGTCGAAGTGATGCAGCATTACGCCGAAGGCGACCTGTCGGTCGACATGGATCGCCTGCCAGGCGAGAAGGCGGTGCTCACCGCCACCATGGACGCGGTAAAGGCCAGCCTGTCGGCCATCAACGACGAGATCAAGCGGCTGGCCGCGGCCGCGGCCGCCGGCGACTTCAGCGTGCGTGGCGACGCGGCGCGTTTCCACCACGATTTCCGCGCGATGGTGGACGGCCTCAACGCGATGATGGCGGTAAGCGACGACAACCTGTCACGCGTGTCTGGCCTGCTGCGCGCAATCGCGCGCGGCGACCTGACCGCACGCATGGACGGCGACTTCCACGGCGTGTTCGCGCGCATGCGCGACGACGCCAACGCGACCGTCGCCCAGCTCACCGGCATCGTCGGACGCATCCAGCAGGCGTCGGGTGCGATCAACACGGCCGCGGCCGAGATCGCCGCCGGCAACGCCGATCTGTCGCAGCGTACCGAGCAGCAGGCCGCCAGCCTGGAGGAAACCGCGGCTTCGATGGAGGAACTGACCTCCACCGTGCGCCAGAACGCCGAATCCGCGCGCCAGGCGAACCAGCTCGCCATCGACGCCGGCAAGGTGGCGGCGGAAGGCGGCCAGGTGGTGGGGCAGGCCGTGGCGACGATGCGCGACATCGAGAGCGCATCGCAACGCATCGCCGAGATCATCGGCGTGATCGACGGCATCGCGTTCCAGACCAACATCCTCGCGCTCAACGCGGCCGTCGAGGCCGCGCGTGCCGGCGAGAGCGGCCGCGGTTTCGCGGTGGTCGCAGCCGAAGTCCGCGCGCTCGCGCAACGTTCGGCGCAGGCGGCCAGGGAGATCAAGGGACTCATCGAGAACTCGGTGGCCAGGATCCACGACGGTTCGACCCTGGTCGATCGCGCCGGCGCCACCATGGGCGACATCGTGGCCTCGGTGCGACGCGTCACCGACATCATGGCCGACATCTCCAGCGCATCGCAGGAACAGAGCACCGGCATCGAGCAGGTCAGCACGACCGTCGCGCACATGGATGAAAGCACCCAGCAGAATGCCGCGCTGGTCGAGCAGGCCGCGGCCTCCGCGCACAGCATGGAGGAACAGGCCCAGGCCCTGGCCGATGCGGTGCGTCAGTTCATCGTGTCGAAGGAACGTGGCGGTGCGGCAGCATCCAGGTCGGCTGCTTCGATGAAAGCGATGGCCGAAGTGGCGTGAGGCTGCGCGCTACCGTGGGCGGCGCGCCGTAATGCTGCTTGAACGCGAAGGCCGTGCGATGCACGGCCTTCGTTTTTGCACCGCGACTCAGCGCATGAACAACCACAGCGCCGTCAGTCCTCCCAGCAGCAGCAACCCCAGGCTCGCGGCAATGGTGCCGCGCTGCCGGCGCACGTACTGGCCGCGCTCGATGTCCTGCCCGACGCGCCAGTAGCGATAGATCGACCAGACCAGCAGGAACAGGCCGAGCACCACCATGCCGAGGCCGGCATTGCCGGTGTCGCGCAACATCGCCGTGCGACCGGGATGCAGGTTTTCCTGGATCAGGTAGATGCTGAAGCGGTTCAGCGTGATGCCGAAGCCGATCAGCGAGACGGTGGTGCGCAGGTAACTCAGGTGCGTGCGCTCGTTGGCCAGGTGCGAGCGCAGGTTCGACACCTGCGTGCGGTACACCGACAAACGCGTGCGATACATCGACAACGTCGTGGACGATGTCGCCGCGTCGGGCTTGCCTTCGATGGCCTTCTGCAGTTCGGGTGGCAATACGGGCGGCGTGGGGTCGACCTGTGCGGCCATGTTCGTGGCTCCTGCCGGCGGCCGCGCCACCATTGTGCAGAAGGTGTCAACGGCGCGTGAGTTGCGCCGATCCGGGATAATCCGCGCAGGCACGAACCGACGAGCGAACATGGGCAACGATCTGGTGTTCTACGTGAAGCTGCATGTGAAACCCGAGCGCATCGACGACTGGAAGCGCGAGTTCGCGCGTATCGCGGAGGCGATGTCGCACGAGCCGGAATTCATTGCCTGTTATGCGCACCAGGACGCGCAGGACCCGAACCAGTTCACCCTGTACGAGCGCTGGGCCGAGCCGAGCGTCGAGGCATTCCTGCGTAACCAGGCCAAGCCCTACCGCACGCAGTACGACGCGGCGATCGAGCCGATGCTGCAGCGCCCGCGCGAGCCGCAGGTGCTGCTGCCGATGGGCGAGTGGTTCGGCGCGCGTGGCTGAGCGTCGGAACTCGACGCGCGCTGTCGCGCCAACAAAAAAGCCGCGCCAGGCGCGGCTTTTCGTTGGGTGCACCGTCGGCGATCAGTCGAACGCCGAGGCGTAGCCCGTGCCGACGATCTTCTGCTGCAGGGCGTCGGCGATCTTCAGGTTGCCGGCGACCAGCTGGCGGGTCATGAGGCCGCGGGTGTCCATCGGGCCGGTGGAGCGGCCGCGGAAATCGCTGACCTTGCCGCCCGCTTCGCGCACCAGCAGCACGCCGGCGGCGATGTCCCACGGCTTCACGCCGGCTTCGAAATACGCGTCGGCGCGGCCGCAGGCCACGTAGGCCAGGTCCAGTGCCGCCGAACCGGTGCGACGGATGTCCTCGGCTTCCAGCAGCAGGGCGTCGATGCACTTGAGCTGCGCGCTGACACGCTGGCGTTCGCGCGGCGGGAAGCCGGTCAGGATCATCGCGCCGGACAGATCCTTGCGGTCGGCGATGCGGATGCGGCGCTCGTTGAGCGTGGCGCCGCTGCCGCGGCTGGCGGTGAACAGGTCGTTGCGCAACGGATCGAAGATCACGCCATGCGTGGGCTCGCCGTTCTCGACCAGCGCGATGGAGACGCAGAAGTGCGGGATGCCGTGCAGGTAGTTGCTGGTGCCGTCCAGCGGGTCGATCACCCAGGTCGGCTGGCGCGGATTCTGGTTGCTGCCCAGTGAGCCGCTCTCCTCGCCGAGGATGGCGTAGTCGGGCGTGGCGCGGCGCAGTTCCTTGATGATCTCCTTCTCGGCCAGGCCATCGACCTCGCTGGCATAGTCCATCCGGTCCTTCTCGACCACGTTGAGCGCGTCGAGCTTGTTCATGTGCCGCAACAGCACGTTGCCGGCGGCGCGGGCGGCCTTGACCATGAGGGTGACGGCGGGTTTCTGCATGGGCAGGGGCCTCGTTCGGGGGACGGGGAGAAGGGCTGGCGGGGAGAAAGAGCGGTGCCGGCTCGGAGGCCGGGGCGCGGAGTTTACCATTGCGCCCCATGAGTGCCGCATCCAGTTACCTGAATTCCCCGCCTGCCGCCCGCATCCGCATCGTCCTGGTGGGCACCCAGCACCCCGGCAACATGGGCTCCGCCGCCCGGGCCATGAAGACCATGGGCCTGTCGCGGCTGGTGCTGGTGGCGCCCGAAAAGGCGCCCAATCTGGAGTCCTATGCCCTGGCCGCGGGCGCGGACGACGTGCTCGGCGAAGCGGCGACCTGCCAGACCCTGGCCGAAGCCGTGGCCGATTGCCGGCTGGTGCTGGGCTGCACCGCCCGCAGCCGCCGCGTCGCGCTGGAAGAACTGCTGCCGCGGGACGCCGCCGCGCGTGCGGTCGGCGAAGCCGCCGGGGGTGCGGAGGTGGCGCTGGTGTTCGGCCGTGAACGTACGGGCCTGAGCAACGACGAACTGCAGCTGTGCCACGCGGCGGTGCATATCCCCGCCAACCCGGAGTACAGCTCCCTGAACCTGGCCGCGGCCGTGCAGGTGCTCAGCTACGAGCTGCGCCTGGCGCTGCTGGAGCGCGAGGCCGCGGGCGACGAGGCCGCGCAGGGGGGTGAGCGACGCGATCCGCCCGCCTCGCACGCGCAGATGGAAGGCTTCTTCGCCCAGTTGGCCGAGACGCTGGATGCGATCGACTTCCACAAGGGACGCGCCCCTGACTCGGCGATGCGCAAGCTACGCCGCCTGTACCTGCGTGCCGGGCTGGACGAACGCGAAGTGCGGATCCTGCGCGGCATCCTGGCCGATGCGCAGCGCATGGCCATGCTGGCCGGAGAAAAGCGCGGTTCTGCCTGACCCCTGACGTTTTGCCGTACCAGGCTGCGGGGCTTTTCGATTACGCTGCCGGGGCTTACCGAGGGGTGGTTCTTGATCGCCGGCCTGCGTCGACTCGTCCTGCTGTCCCTGATCGCGCTGGCGTCGGCGGCCGCACCGCTTTCCGCGGTGGCCGGTCCCGATCCCGGCGTGCTGGTGCTGGGCCGCATCAGCGACGATCCGAAGATCCATTACGAGCAGCTCAAGCCGTTGCTCGACTACGTCGTGCCGCGCATGGCCGACGTCGGTATCCGCGAGGGCCGCATCCTCATGGCCAAGGACGCGCACCAGATGGCGAGCTACCTGCGCCGCGGCCGCGTCGACTGGGTGACCGAGACCACCGGCACGGCGATGCTGCTCCGCCGCAGCACGCAGGCGCGTCCGCTGCTGTTGACCGAGCGCAATGGCGCCAGCCATTACCGCAGCGTGTTCTTCGCGCGGCGCGACAGCGGCCTGCGCACGCTGGGCGATCTGCGCGGCCACAGCGTCGCCTTCCAGCGTCCGTCTTCCACCAGCGCCTACTACGTGCCCGCAGCCGAGCTGCTGCGGCGCGGGCTGTCGCTGGAAATCCTCCTGTCGCCGGACGACCAGATTGACTCGGCGTCGGTCGGCTATCTCTTCGCCTGGTCGGAACTCAACATCTCGACCTGGGTGCACAAGGGGCTGGCCGACGTCGGCGTGATGAGCAACCTGGACTGGGACAGCCCGAACCGCATGCCGCCGGCGTTCCGCGACGACCTGGTGGTGATCGGCCAGACCGACGACTACCCGCGTGCGCTGGAGATGGTGCGCGCCGACCTGGACCCGCGCGTCGAGGCACGCCTGCGTGAGGTGCTGATCGACGCAGCCGGCGATCCGGAAGCCGGCGAAGCACTCGCGCGCTTCTTCAACACCACGCGCTTCATGCCCATCGACGACGAGTCGCAGCGCGCACTGGACCACATCTCCGACGGCGTCGCACGCGTCCGCGCGGAGGTCGAATGAAACTGCGCATGGGCCTGCAGGCGCGGTTCCTGGTGCTGATGGGCGTGGCACTGCTGGTGGTGCTGGCCGTGGTCGCGCTGCTGCTCAACCGCCAGGAGCAGATGCGGCGCGAGGTCGAGGACGTCAGCCGCCAGGCCATGCACACGCTGGTTGCGCAGAGCCTGCGCCGACGCGGTGAAGCCGCGGTGGAACAGCTCGCGGCAGCGCTGACCAATCCGCTTTACTACTCCGACCTGGACGCCATCGGCACGCTGGCGCGTTCGACGCAGCGTTCGCCGGGCGTGCGTTACGTGCTGGTGTACGACGAGGCTGGCAAGGTCGTGCACGACGGAACCGACGAGATCGCGCACTACGGCCGTCGCATGGACGATCCGATGGCTGCGCAGGTCGTCGCCGCCAACGGCCCGCTCACGCAGACGCAGGGCGGCGTCATGGACGTATCCATGCCGATCCTGATCGGGCAGCAGCGGGTGGGCGGCGTGCGCATTGGTTACGACACGCAGGCGCTGCGGCGGATCCAGGACGAAGCGGTAGGCACGCTGCGCAGCCGGCTCGACGTGCTGGGCGAGCGCCACGTGGTCTGGATCGGCCTGCTGGGCACGGGTCTGCTGGTGTTCGGCGCGCTGTCGCTGTGGCTTATCCAGCGCCTGCTGGTGCGCCCGATCAGGCAACTGGCCGAGGCCGCGCAGGCCATCGAATCTGGCCATTTCGACACCGTCACGCCCATCGACGACCGCAAGGACGAAGTGGGCGACCTGATGCGCGCGTTCGATCGCATGAGCCGCAGCCTGGCGCGGCACGATCGCGAGATCCGCCGCATGGCGTACACCGACGCGCTGACCGGGCTGGGCAACCGGCTGGCTTTCCGTGAATCGCTGGACCAGCGCCTGGACCAGATTCACGGAGGCAGTCGCCAGCTCGCGCTGCTGTTCGCCGACCTGGACGACTTCAAGCGCGTCAACGACACGCTGGGCCACGATGCCGGCGACGAAGTGCTGCTGCAGTGCGCGCAGCGCATCAGGAGCGCGGTGCAGCGCGTAACCGGCGAGGACGCGCTGCTGGCCCGCTTCGGCGGCGACGAGTTCGTGATCCTGCTGGAAGGATCGGGCGATCCGGGACAGGACGTGCGCAAGCTCGCCACGCGCCTGGCCGAAACGCTGGTGATGGACCTGGGCCAGCCGCTGCAGGTGCAGCAGCGCCAGGTGTTCCTGGGTACGTCCATTGGCATCACGCTGTTCCCGGAAGATGCATCCAGCGGCACCACGCTGATGAAGAACGGCGACATCGCCATGTACCAGGCGAAGGTGGCCGGCAAGAACTGCTTCCGCTTCTACAGCCGCGCGATGGACCAGGCGGTGGAGCGCCGCGTGCACCTGGAGCACGAACTGCGCGGCGCGTGGGATCGCGGTGAACTCAGCCTGGTCTACCAGCCGGTGTTCCGCCTCTCCGACGGCGCGATGATCGGCGCCGAGGCGCTGCTGCGCTGGCGCCATCCGGAACTGGGCTACGTGGCTCCGTCGGTGTTCATCGACGTGGCCGAGCAGAGCGGATTGATCGAGGCGCTGGGCCCGCAGGTGCTGCACGCGGCCTGCGCGGATGCGGTGCGCTGGCAGCGCGAACGCGACGACGACGAGCCGTTGTTCGTCGCGGTGAACGTCTCGCCGCGGCAGCTGCGCCACGGCGACCTCTCGCAGGTGGTGTCCGCCTGTCTGCGCGAAACCGGACTGAGCGCCGATATGCTGCACCTGGAGCTCACCGAGACCGCAGTGATCGGCGACGAACTGCACGCCAGCGCGCTGCTGTCGGAACTGCGTGCGATGGGCGTGCGTGTATGGCTGGACGATTTCGGCACAGGCTTCTCGGGCCTGAGCCACCTGCGCCGCGTACCCGTGGACGGCGTGAAGATCGACCGCAGCTTCGTCGCCGACGTGCTGCGCGACCCGGACGACCTCGCGCTGACCACCGCGATCATCGCGATGGCGCATTCGCTCGGCATCATGGTGGTGGCGGAAGGCGTCGAGAAGGAAGGCCAGTACTCGATCCTGCGCGAACGCGGCTGCGATTTCGCGCAGGGATACTGGCTGGGCCATCCGATGACGGCCGAGGAGTTTCATGCGTTGAGGGTGTGAGGTGACGGTGCTGGCTGATGCGGTTGCCGCCGTTGTTGCCGCGCTCAGTGCCATTGGCGTTTGTCGTTGTCGTAGTCGTAGCCGTGGGCGACGTCGTTGCTCTTGGCTCGTCATTCTCGCGAAGGCGGGAATCCAGGGATTTTTCACGCTTTACGGTTGCCCTGTCAGAAGCAGCAGCCAAAGCTTCCGTCAGCCCAAGTCTGCTCTTCATTCCGGCGAAAACAGGAACCCAGTTCGCCGTCGCTTTTGCTCGTCATCCCCGCGAAAGCGGGGATCCAGGGACTTTTCACGCTTTCCCAGGCGCTGTCAGAAATGAAAGCCAAGGCTTCTCATCGTTTGCATCGGTAAAGGGTAGGCAGGCGGGGAAGGCCCTTTCTTTGGATTACGGTTGACCGAACAGAATCCAGTTGGACTTCGCAGCAAAGAACGTGATACGGCCGGCTTTAGACGGAAGGAAGCTGTGGCTGTTGCTTCTGACACGGCAACGGTAAAGCGTGAAAAGTCCCTGGATCCCCGCCTGCGCGGGGATGACGATCAAGAGCAACAGCAGCAACAGCAACAGCAAGAGCAACAGCAAGAGCAACAGCAAGAGCAACAGCAACAGCACTGCCGTATGGATCCCTGTTTCGCCGGGATTAAGAGCAGCTGCAAGGGCTGCCTACTACGCGATGTCCCGTGGACCTTGAAAAGTCCATGGATCCCCGCCTTCGCGGGGATGACGAGCCAAATCAAAGACATGACGTTCCGCGCGCTGCCAGCGTAGTCAGCGACACTTCACCCGAGCTTCCTCGAACTCCTCGGCCTCCCACCCTTCGACACATGTGGGTTCTCAGGCACGTGCCAGCGCAGTGGCGCGTCGATGGCCTTGGTGATACCGATGCGCGGAGAGATGACGGGTCGTTCCGGCGGCGGCGTGCCGTCGTCGGCGAACCAAACCGGCGAATCCGCGGTCGTCAGGTCTACGCCGTTCAAGGCGCCGGTGATGCCCAGCGCCTGCGCGAGGCGGCCGGGGCCGCTGGCCAACAGACGGTCGTCGCCGACGCCGCGCGCGGTACGCATGAGGTCCAGTCCGCTCACGGGCGCCAGTGCGCGGATCAGCACCGCGTGGCCGCGCTCGCCGCCGCACACCGCGTTGATCGCCCAGTGCATGCCGTAGATGAAGTACACGTACAGGTGGCCTGGCGCGCCGAACATCACCCGGGTGCGCGGCGTGATGCCCCGGAACGAATGCGCGGCCGGGTCTTCGCCACCGCGGTAGGCCTCCACTTCCACGATGCGTCCGGCGCGGCCGTCGGCAGTGACGATGAGCTTGTTGAGCAGGTCCGGTGCGACCTCGCGCGAATCGCGCGCGTAGAACTCGCGGGGCAGGGGGTTGGCGTGCATGGCCCATGCTAAACACGGCGTGCGCAGCGTGGTGTCAGCAGTGTTGGAACGGCCCGCGCATCCCGGCTTCACGCGGCGCCGGGTATTCCTGACGTGCCATGTCGTCCAAAGAACCAGCTTCGCCGGCGCAAGGACCGGTGAAGGCCGTCGAAAAGGCGGTGGAGAAGATCGATCCGACCGCGCCGCGCCGGCAACAGCCCGGGCGTGGCGAGTCGCTCCGTCGTCCCGCCATGAAGGCGCTGGTGCGGCGCGCGCAGGGCAGCCTGCCGGCCGACCTGATGCGGCGCTTCGTCGATACCGAGCTGATGGCGCAGTCGGCCGCGCTGGCGCTGTACGCGATCCTGTCGCTGGCGCCGCTGCTGCTGATCCTGGTGTGGCTGACCAGCGCGCTCTGGCCTGGCGCGCAGGAAGCGGTGATCGATCAGATCGGCGTGCTGGCCGGCACCGAGGCCGAGCGCATCGCGCGCACCATCATCACCAACGCCGAGCGCCGTCCCAGTACCGGTTCGATTGCCGGATGGTGGAGCGTGGCGCTGCTGTTCATCGGCGCGACCGCGGTGTTTGCGCAGCTGCAGGACGTGCTCAACAAGATCTTCCGTACCGATGCCACGCGACTGGCCGGTGCGATGGCGTGGTTGCGCAAGCGCGTGTTCTCGCTGGGGCTGGTGCTGGCGATGGGCTTCCTGCTGCTGGTGTCGATGACCATCAGCACCGTGCTGCAGCTGGCGTTCTCGCGCGTGGAATGGGCGCTGCCCATCATGATGAACGCGGCGACGTGGCTGGTGTACGCGGTCAGCTTCGCGCTGATGTACCACTACCTGCCGGACCGTTCCGTCGGTTGGCGGCGCGCGCTGGGTGGCGGTGCCGCCACGGCCGCGCTGTTCGTGCTGGGGCGCTGGGTGATCGGGTGGTACCTGCGCACCTCCAATCCCGGCTCTGCGTACGGGTCGATGGGCGCGGTGGTGCTGATGCTGGTGTGGATGTACTACGCGGCGCTGATCGTGTTCGTCGGCGCGCTGATCACCGCGGTGGTGGACGAGCGCCGCCGGCGCGGTCTGGACGCCCGCAAGGCCCGGCGGGAGGACGCGGAGACCCGTCCGGCGGCGTGAAGGCCGCGTCGTCCGCAGCGTGCGCGGCAAACCGTGGGGATCGGCCGACGAACCGTTGCCGTCCGGGCCCGTTCCGGCGCTAGGATCGCTGCACTGCGTTCCCTGCGGGATTCCATGGCCATCACCGCGACCCACCCGCTGGACCTGCCCCGCCAGCACCTGTTCTGGATCCTGCACATCGGTGGCTGGGTCGGATACTTCTGCCTGGGCTACCTGCAGGCCATCGCCTACGGCAAGCCGTCGGGCTACTGGATCGTGCCCGCGACCGCCGCCTGCACCGGCTTCACCGTCACGCTGGGCCTGCGCTATCTGCTTCGTGCCTGCTGGGGCCTGCCGCCGCGTAGGCTGATGGCGGTGATGATCCTGCCGATCCTCGGTAGTTCGGCCGTCATGGACATGACCACGCGCACGCTGCTGGTGCGCTTCTGCGAAACCTGCGCGCCGACCAGCCGCATCGCCTTCATCGCGTACGCGCTCAGCTACATCTACGTGGTGCTGGCGTGGGTGGGCCTGTACCTGGGTATCAAGTACTACCGCCAGCTGCAGGACGAAACGCAGCGCGCACTGGCCGCGCGCAGCATGGCCCACCAGGCGCAGCTGAAGATGCTGCGCTACCAGCTCAACCCGCACTTCCTGTTCAACACGCTCAACGCCATTTCCACGCTGATCCTGGATCGCGACAACGGTACAGCCAACCGCATGGTGCAGGGGCTGTCGGCCTTCCTGCGGCATTCGCTCGACAACGACCCGATGCAGCGCGTCACGTTGCGTCAGGAACTGGACGCGCTGACCCTGTACCTGGACATCGAGAAGATCCGCTTCGCCGAGCGCCTGCGCATCGAGACGGACATTGAGGAGGACTGCTGGCGCGCGCTGCTGCCCAGCCTGCTGCTGCAGCCGCTGGTCGAAAATGCCATCAAATACGCCGTCGCCAAGCAGATCGCCGGCGGGTTGCTGCGCATCGAGGCACGGCGCGAGGGCGAGCAACTGGTGTTGCGCGTGATCGACGACGGCCCCGGTTGCCAGTCGCTGGAAGGCGGGCAGCTGCCGCCGGGCAAGGGCGTGGGCCTGCGCAACACGCGCGAGCGGCTCAACGTGCTGTATGGCGACGACAGCAGTTTCAACGTGCGCAACTGCGAGCGTGGCATCGAAGTGACGCTGCGCCTGCCGTTCGAAACGCGTCTGCTGGGGGAGTGAGGACATGGACCGCGTCGTCGAGCGTCACGCCATCGCCGAAGCCGCCGAGCACGTGCCACTGCGCGCGCTAATCGTCGACGACGAACCGCTGGCCCGCCGGGGCCTTGAGATCCGCCTGCAGGGACATCCGGACGTGGAGATCGTCGGCCAGTACGGCGACGGCGTATCGGCGATCCAGGGCCTGCGCATGCATCGTCCGGATCTGATGTTCCTGGACGTGCAGATGCCCGGCATGGACGGCTTCGAGACGCTGCGCAACATCCCGGCCTCCGAGATGCCGCTGGTGGTGTTCGTCACCGCCTACGACCACTACGCGATCCGCGCCTTCGAGGCCTCGGCCACCGATTACCTGCTCAAGCCGGTCGAGGAATCGCGACTGGACCAGGCCCTGTCGCGCGTTCGCCTGGCGCGCTCGCAGCGTCAGGCCACGGTGCATCGCGCGCATCTGCTCGGACTACTAGGCGAGCTCAGCGGCCGTCCGCTGCTGGACCTGGACGAAGTGCTGCGTCCGGACGCGCTGGAACAGCTGCGCCGTGACGACAAGCTGGCCGTGCGCGATGGCGGCCGCACCGTACGCGTGGACCTGTCGAGCATTCGCTGGATCGACGCCGCAGGCGATTACATGTGCATCCATGTCGACGGCGAGTCGCCGCAGGGCGAAACGCTGGTGCTGCGGGCGACCATGCGCGATCTGGAAAAACAGCTGGATCCGCAGCGCTTTCCGCGCATCCACCGTTCCACCATCGTCAATGCGCGCCGCGTGGTGGAGTTGCGGCCGCACACGAATGGCGAGGGGTTTCTGCGGCTGGATTGCGGGCACGAGCTGAAGTTGTCGAGGACGCATCGAGACAAGTTGCAGTTGTTGCTGTAGCGACTTCCTCGTTCTGAATTTGTTCGCTCTACTTCGGCTTCGACTTCGACTTCGACTTCGGCTTCGGCTTCGGCTTCGCTCTTGCTCGTCATCCCCGCGAAGGCGGGGATCCATGGACTTTTCACGCTGTCCCGCTCTCGTGTCCGCTCCAAAGGACAAAGCTTCCGTCCGTCTAAAGCCGGCCGGGTCACTTTTCTTTGCTGACCCAAAGTCCGACTGGATTCCCTTCGGTCAAACGTAACCCAAAGAAAGGGTCTTCCCCGACGAAGCAATCCCACGACCGGCAAAGGAGTCGGCGCCCCGCAAGTCGGTGCGGCCCACGGCCGCGGGCCCGCGCTTGCGGCGCGGGCGTTCGGACGATGCGCGAGCCAGTGGCTCGCAAGCACGCATCGCCCTCACTCCCTGCCTCCTTGCTCAGCGCCGCACATCCCTGTGCGGCGCCCTTCGGGTCTAGAGGTGTGTTGGGCTGTTCAAAGCAACAGCAACAACAGCAGCAGCAAGAACAGTCGCGATCGCCGAATACATAGCGACCAGCTCTTGCTCGTCATTCCCGCGAAGGCGGGAATCCAGGGACCTTTCACGCTTTACCGGACGTCTCTCAGCGGCGATGCCTTTAGCCGTCCTTCTTGGTCCAGACGAAAGCCGCGGCCCCATAGCCGCTTTGCTGTTGCTGTAAACAGCCAATCGCCACTCAAGCCCCCAAGT
The DNA here is from genome assembly GCF_035655815.1 of Lysobacter sp. Taxonomy (NCBI): domain Bacteria; kingdom Pseudomonadati; phylum Pseudomonadota; class Gammaproteobacteria; order Lysobacterales; family Lysobacteraceae; genus Lysobacter; species Lysobacter sp. Next base: position 25,604 of record NZ_DASRTS010000015.1, on the reverse strand, counting down.
GCAGCGCACGGGACGTGCGCTGCTGCGCGCGGAGGCATGGAGTGAAGGGATGAAGCATGCTTGCGAGCCACTGGCTCGCGCATTGCACGAACGCCTGCGCCGCAAGCGCGGGCCACGTGGCCGTAGGCCATGTCCGACCCGCGAAGGCCCCCGACTCCTTCCCCGGTCGAGGAGTGCTTCGTTCGGGAAGCCCCTTTCTTTTGGTCACGCTTGATCGAAGGCAATCAGTCGGACTATGGGTCAGCAAAGTAAAGTGACCCGGCCGGCTTTAGACGGATGGAAGCTGTGGCTGTTGCTCCTGACAGGGCAACGGTAAAGCGTGAAAAGTCCCTGGATCCCCGCCTTCGCGGGGATGACGAGCCAGAGCAGCGGCTGACGAGCAGAGCGACCGTAGACGTGCATTAGCAACCGTAATTGGATTCCGCCTTCGCCGAATAGCGTGCCGCCAGAATCGACTCGCGGGCGGAAAAGGCGCTGAGCCTCGACGAATGCCTTGGATTCACAAAGGGAAAAAAGCCCCATCACGCGCATTCATCTCATCGCGCAACGCGAAGCACACGCGCCCATGTGCCAGAAGTAAGCCCTCCACCGCGCATCCTGTTTCATCGCGGCAACATCGTGGTGCGGCCTTCAACGCTTCGTCGCGATGGATCCTCCACTGATCGCAAAGCCGTTCATGACGTGACTTCCGGGCCATCTTGGCAAAGCGGGGCGGGCGCATCGTGCGCCGGCACTCGCTGGCGCGGAGCCATTCATGCGACTTACCGAAGCTTCCCTGCGCAATCCTGCGGCCGTCGCGGTGGCGGTGGCGCTGATCTGCGCGTTCGGGCTGATGAGCCTGCTGGACTTGCCGCTGCAGTTGTTCCCCGACATCGAGCGCCCGCAGATGTCGGTGCAGACCAGCTGGCGCGCAGCGTCGCCGCAGGAGATGGAGTCGGAGATCGTCGAGCCCATCGAAGCGGTGATGCAGGGATTGCCGGGACTGGAAGAGATCGAGTCCAACATCAACGCCGGCAACAGCTTCATCAACCTGACCTTCGCCGTCGGCAGCGACATGGACGCGATGCTGGTGGAGGTGCTGTCGCGCATGAACCGCCTGCAGCCGCTGCCGCGCGATGCGACGCCGCCGGTGGTGCAGGCCGGTGCGGACAACGCCAACAACTCGCTGACGTACTTCTTCGTGCAGAAGCTGCCGGGCACGCCCGGCGACATCCTCGACCGCAGGCAGATGATCGAGGACCGCATCGTGCCCAGGCTGTCGGCGGTGCAGGGCGTGGCGGGCGTGGAGATCAACGGCGGCGCGCCCGAGGAACTCACCATCACGCTGAACCTGGAACGCGCGGCCGCGCTGGGCATCCAGATTCCGCAGGTGGCCGACGTGGCCGCACGCGCCACCGACGTGTCCGGCGGCGTGGTCGAGGCCGGGCGTCGTGAGTACGTTCTGAGGTTCGCCGGGCGCTATTCCCCCGAAGCGCTCGGCAACCTCATCCTGGCCTGGCGCGATGGCCGCCCGGTGCGGCTGGGCGATGTCGCGACGGTGGAAGTGAAGCGGCCTGAGCAACGCTTCTTCGCCTACCAGAACGGCAACCCCGCCATCGGCCTGCGCATCCTGCGCGAGAGCGGTGCGAACGTGCTCGACACGCTCGACCAGGTGAAGGCCGTCGTCGAGGAAATCCGCGAGAAGGACCTCAAGCCGCAAGGCCTGGACATCCGCCAGAGCTTCGACGCGTCGGTGTTCATCAATCGCGCCATCGGCCTGCTGTCGGGCAGCCTGGGTGCGGGCGTGCTGCTGGCGGTCGGCTGCCTGTGGTGGTTCCTGCGCGACGTGCGCGCCACCGCGCTGATCGCCTGCGCGATTCCGATCTCGCTGCTGGCCACCTTCATCGTGCTGCAGCTGACCGGGCGCAGCCTCAACGTGATCTCGCTGGCCGGCTTGGCATTCGCCGTCGGCATGGTGATGGACGCCGCCGTGGTGGTGGCCGAGAACATCGTGCGACTGCGCGAGGAGGGCATGCCCGCCACGCAGGCGGCGCTGGAAGGTTCGCGCCAGGTGAGCGGCGCGCTGGTCGCTTCCACGCTGACCACGGTGGCGGTGTTCCTGCCGGTGATCTTCATGGACGACGTGGAGGGCCAGCTGTTCGCGGACCTGGCGCTCACCATTTCCATCGCGGTCGGCATCTCGCTGCTGATCGCGGTGACGGTGCTGCCCGCCGCGGCCGGAAGCTGGCTGCGCGAACGCGCGGGCGATCGCGAGCAGCACCGCTTCTGGGCCGGCGTCAGCGACTGGGCGATGCGCGTGACCTCGGGCCGGCGCAACCAGTGGCTGTGGGTCGGTGGCCTGGTGGGCGCGCCAATACTGCTGACCGTGCTGCTGATGCCGAAGATCGACTACCTGCCGCCGGTGAAGCGCGCCGCGGTGGATGCGTTCTTCAACTTCCCGCCGGGCATGAGCCCGGAGCGCGTGAATGCAGAGATCGCACCCACGCTGCTGGCACGCATGCGTCCGTACATGGACGGCGAGAAGTCGCCGCAGCTGAGCAACTGGTACCTCAACCTGTGGCCGGGCGGCGGCACGCTGGGTGCGCGCGTGGTCGATCCAGACGACATCGGCGAACTCGAACGCATCGTGCGCGACGAGGTGGTTGTGGGCTTTCCCGACACGCGTGCCTTCGCCAGCGAGGGCGAGCTTTTCGGCAGCTTCGGCGGCTCGGCGCGCGCCATCGCCATCCACCTGCAGCATGCCGATGGCGACGCGCTCACGCGCGTGGCGGAAACCGGCCGCAAGCTGCTGAGCGAGCGTTTCCCCGGCGCGAACGTGCAGGCATGGCCGAATGCGGACGCCGGCACGCCGGAGCTGCGCATCAATCCCGACGACCGCCGCCTGGCCGAAGTCGGCTGGCGGCGCCCGGACCTGGGCACGGTGGTCCGCGCGCTCGGCGACGGGCAATGGCTGGGGGAGCATTTCGATGGCGACCGTCGCTTGGCGATCATCCTGCGCAGCGACCGCGAGGACGACGTCGAGCGCCTGGGCGCCGCGCCGCTGGCCACGCCGGCCGGCGGCGTGTTGAGCCTGGCGGAACTGGCGCAGGTGGACACCGTGCTCGCGCCCAACCAGGTGCGTCGTGTCGATCGTCGTCGCACTGTCACGCTCACTGTCGATCCGCCGCCGGCGATGTCGTTGGAGGAAGCGCTGGGCATCGTAGACGACGACGTGGTGCCGGTTCTGCGCGATGCGCTGCCGCAGGACGCCGCGGTGCGCGTGTCCGGCAGTGCCGACCGGCTGGATGCGGTGGTGCGCAGCATGGGCATGAACTTCGCGATGGCGCTGGTGGTGCTGTTCATGCTGATGGCGGCGATGTTCAAGTCGCTGCGCGACAGCGCCTTCGTGATGGCGACGCTGCCGATGGCGGTGCTGGGCGGCGTGATCGGCCTGCGCATGCTCGACCTGATCGCGGGGCAGACGCTCGACCTGCTGTCGATGATCGGTTTCATCATGTTGCTGGGCATGGTGATCAACAACGCCATCCTGCTGGTCGCGCAGGCGCGCGAGGCGCAGGCCGCGGGTGCAAGCCTGGAGGTCGCGCTGAAGCAAGCGCTGGACCAGCGCCTGCGCCCGATCCTCATCGCCGCGCTCACCGGCGTGCTCGGCGCATTGCCAATGGCGATCAATCCCGGTCCCGGCGCGGTGATCTACCGCGGCCTGGCCGCCGTGTCGGTGGGCGGCGTCGCGCTCAGCCTGCTGTTCACCGTGGTGCTGGTGCCGGCGCTGCTGCGCCTGTTCGAACCGCAACGCAAGGTCGCGGCCGCGTACGACGCGGCCGCACCGCAGCCGGTTTCGCTCTGACCCTCATCCCCCGGAGATACGTCATGCGCACGTTGCACAAGAGCCTGATCGCCGCCGCGCTGGCGGCCGTGCTGGTCGTCCCGCTGCTGGACTTCGACGGCGCCAGCGCCACCGCGCCGAAGAAGGAACAGGCGCCGCCCGCCATCGTCGGCGTGGCGAATGCCGTGACCACGCAACTGGCGCCGGTGCACTGGGCGCCGGGCAGCGTCATCAGCCGCCGCGACGCGAAAGTCGCCAGCGAACAGGACGGGCGCGTGGTACGCGTGGCCGAGGTGGGCCAGCGCGTGCGCGCAGGCGAGGCGCTGGCGGTGCTCGACGGCACCGCGCTTGGACTGCGCGAACAGGAAGCGCAGGCGGACGTCGCGCGCATCCAGGCACAGCTGGACATGGCCGCGCGCCAGGAACAGCGCTACGCGCAGCTGGCCGCGCAGCAGAACATCGCGCGCGCACAGTACGAACAGCTGCGTGCCGACCGCGACATGCTGGTGCAGGAGCTCGCCCGTGCCCGCGCCCTGCTTGCGCAGACGCGCCACCAGCGCACGCAGATGGTGGTGCGCGCACCGTTCGATGGCGTGGTCGCCGAACGTTCCGTGCAACTGGGTGAATACGTGAACACCGGCGATGCGGTTGCACGCCTGGTGGACACCATCACGCAGGAAGTGCGCGTGCGCGCACCGGTCGACCTGGCCGAACACCTGCGCGTGGGCATGCCGGTGCAGGTACGCGCGGGCCGCGAGGAGCGCACGCATCCGGTCAGCGCGCTGGTGCCGGTGGGCGACGAGGCCTCGCGCCAGCTCGAACTGCGCATCGCGATGGACGCCGGCGAACTGCCGGTCGGCACCGCGGTCGACGTCGGCATGCCGAGCGCGCGCACCCGCACCGTGGTGGCCGTGCCACGCGACGCCGTGATCCTGCGCCGCGAAGGCGACTTCGTGCTGCGCATCGCCTCCGACGACACCGCCGAACGGCTGCCGGTGACCACCGGCACCGAGGTCGACGGCCTGGTGGAAGTGCGCGGCGCCGTGAAGCCCGGCGACCGCCTGATCGTGCGCGGCGGCGAACGCATCGAGCCGGGGCAGTCCGTGAAGGTGCAGGCCGACCTCGCGCGCGCGACGGCAGCACGCTGATACGACAACAAGAACGACGATCTCTCTCCCCCGTTACCCCCGGTCCTCCCGTCGTTGGGAGGGCCTTTTTTTTGGGGTGGGTGGTCGGGTGTCGCGGAAGGATTCCGGGAGCTGCGACGCTCGTGCACCGCCGTGCATTTCGCTTACATGCGGATCGACGGACCAACGCTGATCCGTTCGCCCTGAGCGTAGCGCGCAGCGCGATGTCGAACGACCGGTGTTCATGAGCACGCGGCATCGAGGACAGACCGGTGCACGCGCATGGACGTTGCCCACACCGTACTTGTGGAAGGGCTACCCCAGCCCCGAAGCCCGCCAGGGCCCGTCCGCCCATTCGCGCATGCGGTGCAACTGCTCGATCGCCTGCGCCAATGGTTCCGGGCGGTGGATGCCGTAGCCCTGCACGCGGTCGCAGCCGTGGCGCTGCAGCCACTCGTACTGCGCCTGGGTTTCGACACCTTCGCCGGCCACCTTGAGGCCCAGGCCATGGCCCAGGGCGAGCAGCGACTGGCAGATCGAGGCGCTGCGCTCGTCGCGGTGCACGTCGCGCACGAACGACTGGTCGATCTTGATCGCGTCCAGCGGCAGCTGCTTGAGGTACGACATGCTCGAAAAGCCGGTGCCGAAGTCGTCCAGCGAGATGCACACGCCGTGACGCTGCAGTCCGCGTAGCGTCTCCAGCGCCTGTTCCGGGCGCGTCATCAGCACGCTCTCGGTGAGTTCGATGTGCAGCGTGCCGCGCGGCAGGTCGTATTCCTCCAGCACGGTTTCGATGTCGCGCTGGATCTGCCCGTCGAGGAACTGCGCGGGCGAGACGTTCACCGCCACCGGCAGGTCGGGATAGCCCGCCTGCGCGAGCAGGCGCTGGGCCGCGGCGGCTTCGCGCAATGCCCAGCGGCCTAGCGGCACGATCAGGCCCGTGTCCTCGCACAGTCCGATGAACTGCGACGGCGCGACGAAGCCGCCCTCGCGCTGGGGCCAGCGGATCAGCGTCTCCAGTCCGGCCGGGCGCGAGTGCGCCACGTCCCACAGGATCTGGAAGTGCAGCTCGAACTCGTGTGCGTCCATGGCGCGATGGATGCGGCCGGCCAGCTTCAGGCGGTCGGTCGCATGGCGCGCCATGCTCGGTTCGAATTCGACCAGCGGGCGGCGTTCGGTGCGCGCCACGTGCGCGGCCAGGCCTGCATGGGCGACGGCCTGCGCGGCCGAACCCGCGCCCATGCGCAGATCGGTCACGCCGATCCACGATTCGAGACGATGCAGCGTGTCCTCGCCGGGAATCGGGCGGGCCAGTTCCTGCTGCAGTTGCGTCACGGCGGCATTCCAGTCTTCGGCGGGGAACACCGCCAGCACGAATTCGTCGTCGCGCACATGCCCGGCCGCGCCGAAGCGTTCGCCCAGGCGCGCCACCCGCATCGCCACCGCGCGCAGCGTCTCGTGTCCGGCGTCGCGGCCCAGGCTGTCCTCGATGAGTTCCAGCCCGCGCAACTGGATGGCGGCGATGCGGCCGTCGCACTTGCGCAACGATTCCACCCTGCTCGCCAGCGCATCGGCATTGAGCAGTCCGCTGGTCATGTCGTGGCTGGCGCGATAGGCCAGTTCGCGTTGCTGCGCCATCAGTTCGGTCACGTCCTCCGACAGCACCAGCCGGCAGCGGCGCCCGCGGAACTCGATGTCGGTGGCGTGCACGCGCGCTTCCAGCAGGCGGCCGTCCTTGCGACGGTGCACCCACACGCGCACGTCCTCGAAGGCGACGCGGCGGTGTTCCTCCAGGTCCTGCAGCACCTCGCGCGTGTACTCGGCCGGACGGATGTCGAGGATGGACATGCGCAGGAATTCCTCGCGCGTGAAGCCATACGTCGCCACCGCCGCGTCGTTGACCTCAAGGAACGCCAGCGTCTCCACGTCGAACACCCAGAACGGCAGCGGATTGCGCTCGAACAGCAGGCGGAACTGGCGTTCGGCCTCGGCCAGGCGCTGCTGCGACTCCATGCGATCGGTGATGTCCAGCACGGTGCCGGCCATGCTGGCCGGACCGTCTTCCTGCTGGCTGCGCGCGCCGCGCGCCGACAGCCAGCGCACGCGGCCGTCGGTGCCGAGCACGCGATAGTCGATGGAGAACGGCTCGCCGCCGCGCCAGGCCTCGGCGAACTGCGCCGCGACGCGGTCGCGGTCGTCCGGATGCATCAGTTCGTAGAACTCGCGCGCGGACGCCGACGTCTGTGACGCGTCCAGGCCCATCACCTGCGACACCGGACCCGACCAGACGATGTGGCCGTCCTTCTGCGCCGTCCAGGTGCCGGTGCGGCCCAGCTCCTGTGCGTTGCGCAGTCCTTCCAGTGCTTCGGTGAGGCGCTGCACCAGCATGCGGTTGCGTTTCGCGTTGCGCCGGAGCACACGCACCAGGTAGGCCAGGCCCAGCAGGTAAAGCGCGTACAGCGCCACGGCCGCCGTCGCCAGTCGCCACCACGGCGCCAGCACCGTTGCACGCGGAATGCCCACGTGCACGTGCAGCGGGAAGTCCGGCACCACGCCCGTCGCGGCGATGCGCACCACGTGGTCGTGCTGGTCGGAGACCCTGGGTGTGTTCGCGCGGGGCAGGTGCTCGTCGACCGGATGCACATGATCGACCCGGCCGATGAACCCGACGCCGCGACTGTCGGCTATCAGGCGACCGTCTTCCTGCCCCAGCTGGATCAGGCGCGTGTGGCTGCCGTCCAGGTCCGCGATCACGCTCTGCAGCTCGTGCGAGTGCAGCCACGCCAGCACCCACCGGCCATCCGTCATCGGCACCGCCAGCGGCAGCAGCCAGCGTCCTCCGTGCTGCTGCAGCGGACCGATGCGCATGGCATCGGGCGGCTGCGGCTTCAGCATGTCCGGCCAGCGCGGCAGGGTTGGGTCGCCGCGACCGCCAGCCAGCGGCTGCCCGTTGCGGTCGATCAGGACGATGCTCTCCAGTTCGCGCTGGCGCTGCGCGACGCCGGCGATCGATTCGTTCATCAGGGCCAGCGCATGTTCCGGCGCGGTGGCGGCGGCGAGCTGTGCGTCGCTGGCGATGCCGCGCATCGCGCGCTCCAGGTTGCGCAGTTCCAGCCAGGCCAGGCGCTCGGCGCCCGCGGTCAGCGCCAGGTTCTGCTGCTCGGCTGCGGCCAGGCGGTTGCGGTAGTCGTCGGCGACCACGTACACCAGGCTCGCCGCCAGGATCGCCGCCAGCACGAGCCCGAAGGCCAGCACCGCCGCCGCCGACTGCGAACGACCGATGGCAGGAAGGGAGCGGTCCGCTGGAAGCATCGGGCAGGCGGGCAGGGGAGGGTCCTATTCGGTGGGCTCGACCGTGACAACGCCGTGAGCGCGGTGGGGCGCGTTCACGGGTTTCACGCCTGGCGTCCTCATGGTATCGGCCGCCGTCGGCACTCCTTCAGTTCGATCCGGACGAAGCCGCTCAGCCGCTCACGGCCTGCTGTTCGCGCAGCAGTTCGGCCAGCTGCGCGATGCGGTAGGGCTTGGGCAGGAAGACCACGTTGGGCGGCAGCGGCGGCAACTGCGCGCGCGCATAGCCCGAAGCCAGGATGATGCGCGCGTGCGGCTGCAGCCGCGCCGCATGGGCGGCCAGGTCGATGCCCGACATGCCGTTGGGCATGCTCACGTCGCTGACCACCACGTCGAAGCGTTCCCGCTCCAGCGCCGCCACGGCGGCCACGCCGTCGCTGACCGGCACCGCGCTGAAGCCGAGCAGGCGCAGGGCCTCGCCGACCAGCATGCGCAGGTCGTCCTCGTCCTCGACCAGCAGCAGGCGCGCCTCACTCATCGGAGGGCTCCTCGCTGGCGGGCAGGCACATGCTGACCGTCGTGCCGTGGCCGGGTTCGCTGGACAGCGTGGCGAAGCCGCCGGACTGCTTGGCGAAGCCGAAGACCTGGCTCAGGCCCAGGCCGCTGCCCCTGCCGACTTCCTTGGTGGTGAAGAACGGTTCGATGGCGCGCTCGACCACCTCCGCGCTCATGCCTTCGCCGTCGTCGATCACCTCCACGCAGACGAAGCTGCGCACCGGCGCTTCCGGTGCGTCCGGCGGTGCGCGTTCGACCCGTTGCGTGCGGACCACGATCGTGCCGCCCCCGGGCATCGCATCGCGGCTGTTGACGACCAGATTGAGGACGGCCGCTTCGAACTGCGCCGCGTCGACCTGCGCGTACAGCGGTTGCCCGGCCAGTTCGAAACGGAACCCCACCGTCGGGCCGCACGCGCGGCGGTACAGCTCGCTGGAGCGCGTCAGCAGGTCGTTGATGTCGTGCAGTTCCGGCGCGAGGGTCTGGCCGCGGCCGAACGCCAGCAGCTGCCGCGTGAGCAGCGTGCCGCGGTCGGTGGCGCGCAATGCCGCCTCGATCCATTCGCGCGGGCGCGGCTCGCTGGCGAACGGATGCAGCGCGATCAGGTCCAGGCTGTTGACGATCACCGTGAGCAGGTTGTTGAAGTCGTGCGCCAGGCCCAGCGTGAGCTTGCCGATGGCTTCCAGCCGCTGCGACTGCGCCAGCGCCTTCTGCGCCTCGAACAGATGCTGTTGTGCCTCGTAGCGCTCGGTGACGTCGCGGGTGATCTTGGCGTAACCGATCAGTTCGTCGTTGTGCCAGATCGGGTCGATGACGACGTTGGCGCGAAAGCGCGTGCCGTCCTTGCGCAGGCGCCATGCTTCCGCCTCGAAGCGCCCCTGCGTGCGTGCGGTTTCCAAGCCGCGCTGCGGCTCGCCGCGCGCGATGTCCTCCGGCGTGTAGAAACGCGAGAAGTGCTCGCCGACGATCTCCTCGTCGCGATAGCCCTTGATGCGCTCGCCGCCGGGATTCCAGCTGCGGATGTATCCGTTGGGGTCCAGCATGTAGATGGCGTAGTCGGTGACGCTGCGGATCAGCAATGCCAGCTGCCGCGGCTCATCGTTGAGGCCAGTGCTGGACGCGACGCCCATCAGCGTCGGCGTCGGTGTCGCCATGATCAGGATCCTGCGCTTCCCCTTCTGCAGGGGTGGCGAGGTTAGTAAAGAGGCCGTTAAATTCCCGTGCATTCGTGCTCGAGCGCACGGTCACCGCGTGCGTGCGTCCGCAGCCGCTGGCCTGCCCACGACACCGGGAATCGGCCTGGCCTGCGGAAAGTACGACCGCAACGCGTCCACGCCTTCCTGCGGTTTCGCCAGATTCCGCAATGCCTGGCGGCGCTCGCGGATCCGGACCGTGTCGATGTCCATGCGCCGGTCGCGCTCCTGCAGCAGGGCCGGGTCCGCTTCGCCGTCGCGATTGAACGACCAGGCCAGCATCGCCGGGCCGGTCGGCAAGGCGTCGCCCGGCCGGGTTCCCTTGCGGCTGTGCCAGGTATGCCAGGTCTTGCCGTAGCTGTTCATCTTGCCGCGCATGAGTTCCTGGTCGGCCACGTCGGGCAGCGACGGAGCCACCAGCTGGCCCGAGAGGATCTCGCCATTGTGCGGATGCCAGAAGGCGCGCTCCTTCGCGGGCAGTTGTTCGAACAGGCGTTCGGAGACGATGTACTCGATGCCGGTGAGGTTGGCATCCAACGTGTTGCCGTCGAACAGCGCGCACTGCGCGAAGTCCTCCGTCACCTGCCGGCAGAAGTGGTGCGCTTCCATCTGGTGCGACGGGTCGTCCTTCATCGGATGGAAGCCGACCAGGTACACGTCCATCTTCGCCAGCGGGCCGTTGTCCTGCAGCAGCCTGGCGCCGGCCTCCAGCACGTCGGTCCGCGCGCTTTCGGCGCGACCCGGTGCGGGCACGGCAGGGTCGACCGGCTCGCCACCCGTGCAGGCGCACACCGCAATGGCGCAGCCCGCCCAGGCAACGCTGGCACGGCGTGAGCGCATCAGCGGCGCTGCGGTTCCTCGCGCGGCTCGCGCGAGGGGTCACGACGCAGGTCGCGCATCTGGCCATCGTCGGGCGGCGTGAGATCGGCGCCCTGTCCAGGCTGGTCGTCGCGATCGTCCGGTTTGCGCAGTTCGCCCTTGCGCGTGTCGGCCGGGTCGTGTCCCGGCACGTGGTCGCCGTGCAGCTTGCTCATGGTCGCCTCCGTTGGCTCCTCCTCGAAGAGAGGAGCACACCGCGCGAGCACGCGAGGTGAAGCGCGCGGCGTGAATGCATCGTCATGCCGCGCGGCACGGGTTCCGGGCCCACGTTTCACTCACGTCGGCCTGACCATATTCGGGCGCATGAGCGAATGGAACATCGAGCCCGACCTGATCCGGCTGCAGGTGCGTGGCGACCAGTGTTACGTGAGCCGGGGCGAAACGGTGCTGGCCACGCAGCGTGACGGCTTCATCGAAGGCGGCGAGGAACAGGGGCTGTACGTGCGCCAGACGCGCGTGCTGAGCCGCTACCGCTGCCGCATCGGCCGCATCCGGCCTTTCGCGACCACCGTGTCCAACGTGCACCAGCACAGCTGGATCGGCTATTACGTCGTGCCCGCGCCCGGCAGCGACGACGCGAACGGAGAGGGCGGGTTGCCGCAGCGCTCCTCGCAGCAGACGCTGGAGATGCGCGTGGCACGACGCGTGGGCGAGGGCATGCACGAGGATTACGACCTCACCAACTACAGCCGCGACCCGGTGCGGACACGGCTGACGCTGGAGTTCGACGCGGACTTCGCCGACCCGGAGGAAGCCAGGGGCGAGCGTCGCCAGGAGGGCAGGCTCAAGCGCAGCTGGCGGCGCGACGGCGACGCCTGGGAGCTGTCGTTCGATTACCGGGCAAGCCGGCGTTTCAGCCACCAGGGAGAGCGCGGCAGTGCGTCGATCCACCGCGGCGTCACCTTGCGCATCGAGCGCTGCGACAGTCCGCCACGCCATCGCGAAGGACGCATCCAGTTCGACATCCAGTTGCAGCCGCACGAGCGCTGGCACGCCTGCCTGCACTGGGTGGCGCACATGGACGGCGACGAGCTGTCGTCGCCGCGCTGCGGCAGCAACGGGAACCTGAGTGCCCATGTGGATCCCGATTTCATGCGCGATGCGACGGACTTCGCGTCAGCCGAAAGCCGCACGCTGGCGCCGCTGGTCGTGCAATCGCTGGAACGTGCGCGCGAGGACCTGGCCGCACTGCGCCTGCCGCGCTTCGACCAGGGCGAGCACGCATGGACGGTGGCCGCGGGCGTCCCGATGTACGTGGCGTTGTTCGGCCGCGACGTGCTGACCACCGCCTACGGTGCGGCGATGCTGGGGCCGGAACTGCTGCGCGGCACGTTGCCCTTGCTCGAGCAATGGCAGGGCCGCGTGGACGATGAGTGGCGCGACGAACAGCCAGGCCGGATCCTGCACGAGGCGCATCCCGGTCCGCTGGCGCAGTTGGGCTTCAATCCGCGCGACCGCTACTACGGATCGCTGACCAGCGCCAGCCTGTACCCCATCGTGCTGGGCCAGCTGTGGCAGTGGACCGGCGATCGCAAGGCAGTGGAGCCGCTGCTCGACCCGGCATTGCGCGCACTGGAATGGATGGATCGTCACGCGCGTCTGGATCACGGCCACTTCTATGCCATCGCGACGCGTTCGCGCGAAGGGCTCAAGAACCAGACCTGGAAGGACTCCGACGACAGCGTGGTCGACGAGGACGGCGAGATCGTCGAACAGCCCGTGGCCACCTGCGAGGAGCAGGCGTTCGTGTTCGCGGCCAAGCGCACCATGGCGCAGGTGCTGGCGGACTTCGGCCGCGGGGACGAGGCCCGGCGTATGGCGAAGGAGGCGCTGGAGCTGCGCCAGCGCTTCGAGGACGCGTTCTGGATGGAGGATGCCGACTGCTACGCGATGGCACTGGCGCCGGATGGCAGGCAGGTGCGGTCCATCAGTTCCAACGCGCTGCGGTGCGTGTCGTCGGGCATCGTGGATCCGTCGCGCGTGGGGCGCCTGATGGAGCGCCTGTTCCAGGACGACATGTTCAGCGGCTGGGGCATGCGCACGCTGTCGAGCCGGCATCCCGCCTTCAATCCCTACGCATACCACCGCGGCACCGTGTGGCCGGTGGAACACGGCGCGACGGCGCAGGGCTGCGGGCGCTATGGCCTGCACGACTGCATGCATCGCCTGGCACAGGCGATGTTCGAGGTGGCCGGGATGTTCGAGTTCCGCCGCCTGCCGGAGTGTTTCAGCGGACATCCGCGCGACGAGGCGCATCCGTTCCCGGCGATCTATCCCGCCTCCAACTCGCCGCATGCCTGGTCGGCCAGCACGATGGTGGCGCTGCTGCAGGCGATGCTGGGCGTGTATCCGTTCGCAGGGCAGGGCGTACTGCGCGTCGCCCCGCAACTGCCGGACTGGTTGCCGCAGATCACGCTGCGCGGGCTGCGCGTGGGGCAGGCGCGGGTGGACCTGGCCTTCAATCGCGCGGACGACGGCACGACGTCGTTCGAGGTGCTCGACCAGAGCGGCGATCTGCGCATCGTCACCGGCGCGACCGGCTGGGACGTGATCGACCTGTTCGGCAAGGACCTGCACGAGCGCGTGTTGCAGCCCGATTGATCCGGATGCTCATGCCGGCCCGGCGCGTCACCCGCGCACGCGCGCGACCACGCCGGCAGCATCCGGGCCTTCCACGAACACGGCCACGCGCTCGCCCAGCCGCTTGAGCACCAAATGCGCACGTCGCTCGCCCAGCGGGATGTTGCGGATCGACAGTTCCTCGACGCCGGTCGGCAGTCGCGGATGATCCAGCACGATCTCCGCCGCGGGCCCGTCGATGCGGATGCCCAGGCAGGCCTGCAGCGACATGAAGGCCGAACCGGCCGCCCACGCCTGCGGCAGGCAGGCGACCGGATACGCCACCGGCGCGCCGCCCGGAACGCGCGGGAAACCGCAGAACAGTTCCGGCAGCCGCATGTCGAAGTGCACCGCCGCCTCGAACGCGCTGCGCAACAGGCGCACGGCGGTATCGCGCATGCCATAGCGCGCCAGGCCGGCCGCACACAGCGCACTGTCGTGCGGCCACACCGAACCGTTGTGGTACGACATCGGGTTGTAGCGCGCCTCGCCGACCGCCAGCGTGCGGATGCCCCAGCCGCTGAAGAAATCCGGCGAGATCAGCTGCGCGCCCACGGCCTTCGCGCGCGGATGGGTCGGCAGGCCCATGTAGAGCAGATGGCCCGGATTGCTGGCGCGCACGGCGCACAGTTGCTGCTCGCCATCCACGGCGATGCCATAAAAGCCTGATTCCATCCAGAAGTGCCGCTCCACCGACTCGGCGATGCGCGTGGCGCGTTCCTGCCAGCGGCGCGAAGAGTCGTCCTCGCCCATCGCCATCGCCAGCCGCGACATGCCGCGCATCGCCGCGAACACGTAGCCCTGCACCTCGACCAGCGCGGTCGGTCCTTCCGGCGAACGCCCGTCGGCGTGGAAGACCGAATCGAAGCTGTCCTTCCATCCCTGGTTGGCGAGCCCGGTCGCTTCAGCGCGCGCGTAGTCGAGCAGGCCCAGCGGGTTGTTGTCGCACACGCGCTCGATCCACGAGACGGCGGCCTTCAGCTCTGGCCAGATGCGGCGGATGAACTCGACGTCGCCGGTCCGCTTGGCGTACGCCGCGGCGAGCACCAGGAACAGCGGCGTCGTGTCCACGCCGCCGTAGTACAGCCCGAACGGAAGCTCGCGCAGGCGCGCCATCTCGCCCTTGCGCGTCTCGTGCATGATCTTGCCCGGCGCGGAGTCCATGAAGGACGACTCTTCCTTCGCCTGGTTCTTGGCGAGGAAGGCCAGCACGCCGCGCGCCAGCTGCGGATCCAGCCACAGCGTCTGCAGCGCGGTGATCACCGCATCGCGCCCGAACGGCGTGGAGAACCATGGAATGCCCGCGTACGGATACGGGCCGGTGTCCAGTTCGCTGGTCAGCAGTGCCAGGTCGGCGCGCGAACGTTCCATCCAGCCGTTGAACAGCGGCGCCTCGCAGCGAACGCGCGCGAGCCGGCGCTGGCGCCGGCGCATGCGCGTGCGGGCCACGCTGGCGGCGGCGCGATAACGCGCGCGCGTGGCCGGAGGCGGATGGTCGTCCGCGCCGACTTCCAGGTACAGCTCCTGCCGTCCGCGCGGTTCCAGCGCGAAGTCCAGGCACAGGCGTCCGTCCTCCATGCGCTGCGGCGCGCGCGAGAACGAGATGGACGAGCGGCACGCCGCGCCATCCAGGCCCACATAGCCGAACGTCAGGCCGTCCTCGCGCGGATGCGGCGGCAGCGACTGCCCGCGCGCGGCGCGGTGGCTGCCGCGCACTTCGAACATGTCGCGGAAGTCCGCGTCCACTTCGAACACCAGCCGCAGGCGCACTTCCTCGCGGCCGTAGTTCGTCAGCGCGATGCGCTCGAACATGCGGTCGGCGCAGAGGAAGCGCGTGCGCTTGATGTGCACCAGCCCGTGCGGCGTCTCGTCGCCGCCCAGCGGGGGCAGGGTGCGGTTGGTCAGGTGCGCGACGAAGAACACGTTGTCGCGCGAGACCATCGAACTGAGCAGCGCCGGCACCGAGTCGCCCAGCGTCATGCGGAAGCGCGAGAGCACTCGCGTGTCGTTGTGGAACTGTCCGTCGCTTTCGCCCACCACGTCGCCCTGGCCGTTGGCGATGAGGAAGGTGTCGCCGTCCTTGAGGACGTAGCTGGAGAACAGGGTCGCAGCGGCCGCCGGGTCCATGGCGCGGGCGTCAGGCGGTCAGACGGATGCGGCTGCCTCCCTGCTCCAGCACGCGCCAGTACAACTCCACATAACGGCGCGCCATGGCCGATGCGGAGAAGCGCTGCTCGAAGCGCGAACGGATGCGGCCACGATCGAAGCGGGCCACCGTGTTCACGGCCTGCACCGCCTGGTCCATGTCGTCGACGATCGTGCCGGTGATGCCATCGTCCAGGACCTCCGGCACCGAGCCGCAGTTCCACGCGACCACCGGCGTGCCGCAGGCCATCGCCTCGATCATCACCAGGCCGAACGGTTCGGGCCAGTCGATGGGGAACAGCAGCGCGACGGCGCCGCCCAGGAACTCGCTCTTCTGTGCGTCGCTGATCTCGCCGATGTAGTCCACGCCGGGCGCGTGCAGCAGCGGTTCGATCTCGTCGTGGAAGTACGCGCGGTCCACGGTGTCCACCTTGGCCGCGATCTTCAGTGGCAGGCCGACGCGACGGGCGATCTCGATGGCGCGGTCAACGCGCTTCTCCGGCGAGATGCGCCCGAGGAAGGCGAGGTAGCCGCCGCGCGGCGTCGCGCTGAAGTCGTACAGATCCGCGGGAAGGCCGTGATGCACCGTGCCCGCCCAGTTTGCCGACGGCAGCGGCCGGCGCTGGTGGTCGGAGATCGACGCCAGCGGGAATTGCGGCCAGGCCGCGTAGGCCGCTGGCAGGTCCTTCAGGTCCAGGCGGCCGTGCAGCGTGGTGAGCGTGCGCCACGGCATGTCCTGGAAGAACGGGAAGTGCAGCAGGTCGATGTGGAAATGCAGGATGTCGAATTCATCCGCACGCTGGCGCACCTCGTCCAGCATCGCCAGGTGCGCCGCCAGGTCGCTTTTCAGCGGAGCCGGGTCCAGGCGGATCGCCTGGTCGCGCATCGGCGCCAGCCGCGCGGCGGTGACGGCATCGGCCGAAGCGAACAGGGTGACGTCATGGCCGGCGTGGGTGAGCGCATCGGCCAGATGGGCGACCACTCGTTCCGTTCCCCCGTACAGCTTGGGCGGAACGGCTTCATACAGGGGCGAAATCTGCGCGATCTTCATGCGGGCTGTCTGTGGGGTACACCCGGCCGCACCCAGCCAACGCGCATGTGAATGCGCGATCGACGGGTCTGCCGTTGGGCGAGGATTCGACCTTATGTCACGCTTCTTCAAGGCCACGTGATGCCGCACGGCAGCATCGCGTGGTCGATTTCGCCGGTGGCTCTCACGCGTGCTGTTCGCTCGATTCGCGCGCCTTCGACGCGCTTGCGTCGGCTTCGGCCGTGGACTGCGATGCGTGGGTTCCCGGGGCGCCAGCGTATTGCGCCACCCAGTCGACGATGCGCTGGTGCCAGTCGACGCGATGGCTGGGCTTGCCGGTACCAGCAAGCGAATGGCTTCCGCCGGGGTAGACCACCATCCGCGTCGGCTGGCGTGAGCAGCGCACCAGGTTGGCGAACATCTCCTCCGACTGGCCGACGGGACAACGCTGGTCGTCCTGCCCCTGCAGCAGCAGTGTCGCCGCATTCGCGTTGCGGCAGTACTCGATGGGCGAGAGCCGGTGATACCGCTCGCGCACTTCATCGATCTCGCCACCCATCGCGTAGGGCGTGACGTAGAAGCCGGTGTCGGACGTGCCGGTGTGCGATTCCACGTTGGCCACGGGCGCGCAGATGACCGCCGCGCGGAACACATCGCTGTTGCCGATGGCCCACGCGCTGAGGAACCCGCCATACGACTTGCCGGTGCAGGCGACGCGATCGTCGATGAGGCGTTCATTGCGTAGCTGGTCGAGGATCGACAGATGTTGCGGCAGGTCCAGTTCGCCCCAGCGCCCGATCAGCCGCCTGGCGAACCCGTCGCCGTAACCGGCCGAACCCACGGCGTTGGGCGCCAGGATCATCCAGCCCTGCGCACACAGCGCGTACCAGCAGGCATGACTGGGATAGTCGATCAGTACGCTGCTCTGCGGGCCGCCGTGCATGTCCACCAGCACGGGAAAGGGCCCGTCGCCGACGGGGCGCAGCATCCATGCGTCGATCCGCTCCGTGCCGCCGTCGCCATCGGGCACCTCGAAGCTGCGCACCGTCACGCGCGGACGCTGGCGCTTGCATACCCATGTGTTGAACGAGGTGAGTCGCCGCAGGTCGCTGCCTTCCCAGTCGCAACGGAATATCTCTTCCGGCCGGCGCATGCTGGCTGCGGTCATCACCAGCATGTCGCCGCTGGCCGCGATCTCCATCACGTGACGCAGGCGTCGTGGAAAGTGCCGGACCTCGCCACCGCGTGCGTCGAGGACGGCGATCTCGTGCATGCCCTTGCGCACGACGAGTGTGGCGATGCGTTGCCTATCGGGGTGCCACGCGAAGCGGCTGCCTTCCAGGTGTATGTCATCGGCCAGCAGCGAAAGTTCGGCGCTTTCGACATCGAACATGTATGGACGGTCGATGGAGTCGCCCGCTACGGGATTGCCGCCGAACACCAGCCTGCGTGAATCCGGCGACCATTCCGGCCCGGTGATCGCGGACAGTTGCGTGGTGGCCTGCCGCGCGTGGCGGCCGTCCGCGTCGGCGAGCCACAGGTCTGCCAGATGTCGCTGCCGTCCTTCGCGCGTGCGCACGAACGCCAGGCATTGGCCATCGGGCGACCAGCGCGCCTGCTTGATGTTGAAGTCGCCCCGGGTCACCTGCACCTGCTCGCCGGTGTTCACGTCCACCGAAAACAGATGCGTGCGATGGCCTGCCGACGGACCGCTGCCGTCCATCTTGTAGGGCAGATGCGTCGCGACGACGGGGCGTTCCTTCTCCGGTTTCGATGCATCGTCGCGTTCGTCTTCGCCCCATGGCACAGACGCGCTGAACAGCAGGCGCGAGGCGTCGGCCGACCAGCCGTCGATGCTCTGGATCGGGAACGCGGACTTCGTCAGGGCACGCGCTTCTCCACCTGCGAGCGGTAGCAGGTGGATCTGCCGGCCGGACTTGTCGCGACGCGAGAGGAACGCCAGTTGCGAACCATCGGGTGAAAGCCGGGGCGAGCTGGCGATGAAGCCCGGTGCGGTCAATCGCCGCGCGTGGGCGGATGCATCCGCGGTATCCAGTTGCCAGATGGCCGAGTGGTACGTATCGCTGTCGCGCGAGGGCTGTGAGCGCACGAACACCAGGCGAGGATGATCCGAAGAACCCTGCAGCGACTGCATCGTACGGTGCAGGTAAAGGTCTTCTACGGCGAAGCATTTCATTGGATGTCCCTGTGTTGTTGTTTGGTCCGTGCATGCGGCAGCGCCCGGACAAGCCGGGCGCTGGGGTTGCCGTATGCCAGCGATGCTGGCGAACGCTTAACGGCGGTTGCCACCGCGTTCCTCGTTGCGCTGGTTGCCGCCACGCTCTTCTTCGCGCTGGCTGCCACCGCGTCCTTCCTGGCGCTGGCCCTGCTGGCCCTGGCCCTGCATCCCGCCCTGGCGCTCCTGGCCCTGGCCCTGCATGCCACCCTGACCCTGCTGGCCTTGGCCCTGGCCCTGTTTGCCCTGGCCCTGCTGGCCCTGGTTCTGGCCGCCACCCTGGTTCTGTTCGCGCTGATTGTTCGCCATTGCGTTTCTCCGAGTTGCAGGCGGAATTGCCTGGCACCCACAACGGTCGCAACTTGCGTGCCAGTCGCCGCGGCTCCATGAACGCACGGCCGCAACGTGCGCTGCCACGCATTCATCGACATCGTTGCGACGCGTGCGCATCGACCACGCAGCCAGACGCCGGGTCAGGCTCGCGCGAAGCATCAAGGATGAGCACGCATGGAAAAGAAGAAACTTCGCCGCGAAGGCAATGGATGCATGCGGCGCATGGACACGCATACGGTTAACTGCGCATCGCAGCGTGTGCATCGGCGATTCGACTCGTCGTCGCGCGATGTTGAAGCGCAACGTGCTACAGGCGTTCGACGGATGGCACGGAGGCTTCGCATGAACGAGGGGCGCAACGGTTCCGCCGACGCGGCGTCTGGCGGACGACACGAAACGCCACTGCAGGCGCGCCTGCAGCCGGTACGCATTGCCGTCGACGATGATCGCTTCTGCGCAACGCTGGTGACGCCGGCGCCGGCACTGCCGGCGGTGATGTTCGTGCATGGCTGGAACGGATCGCAGGAGTTCGAACTGGCGCACGTGCGCGATGCGGTCGGCCTGGGCTGCGCGGTACTTGCGGTGGATCTGCGCGGACACGATCGCGACGACCGGCGCCATGCGCAGGTCACGCGCGACGACAACCTGCGCGATCTGGTCAATGCCTACGACTGGCTGGTGGCGCGCGCCGACGTCGACGCGTCGGCCATTGCCGTGGTCGGCTTCAGCTATGGCGCGTATCTCGCGGCACTGCTGAGCGAGGCGCGCGCCGTGCGATGGCTCGCGTTGCGCTCGCCCGCCTCGTACCCGGACGAGGGATGGAACGTGCCGAAGCATTCACTGGAGGACCAGATCGACCTGGATGCGTATCGACGCGAGGTGCAGTCGGCCGATTCGGATCGCGCGCTGCGTGCCTGCGCACGGTTCCGCGGCGACGTGCTGCTGGCCGCCGCGGAGCACGACGACGTGCTGCCGCCGCAGGTCATGCAGAGCTATCGCGATGCGTTGCGTTCCGCGCGGTCGATCACCACGCGCATCCTCACGGGCGCCGACCACGAACTGTCCCAGGCGGATTCGCGTCGCGACTGGTCCGAACTGCTGGATGCATGGCTGCGCGAGATGGTCATCGGCGCGCGTCGGGAGGCCACGGTGGAGGCCCTGGAAGCGCGCGCCGAAGCCGTGGAGCGTGCGGAGAACCCGCACCGGCGCGATTGATTCAGAGGGGTACGGCCATGCCGTCTTCCGCAGGCACGGGGCAGTCGGCTTCGCGCACGGACAGTTCGGACAGGTGCAGCAGCAACTGCGCCAGTGTCGCGACATCGCGGTCGTTGTGCGCCAGCACGCGCCGCAGGTTGTGCGCCGAACCGCCACGCAGGTACGACAGCCACGCGGCCGGCGCTTCGGAGCCGGGCAGGTCGTCCTCGCGTACCACGTCGAGCGCGCGGCGTTCGATGGTCGCCAGCCGGCAGTTCTCCCAGCGCCCGCGATAGCGCCGCCGGGTGGGATACAGCAGGTCCACATGGCCCAGTTCGGCCAGCGGATTGGGCATGCGGCTGAGCCGGTAGCGCGTGGCCAGCAGCGGCGCGTCGTAGCACTTGCCGTTGTAGCTGACCAGCACGTGCTCGGGCCGCAGCCATTGGCGGAATGCATCGAGCATCGCTGCCTCGCCGGACATCGCGGTGAGCACCAGCTGACGGATGCGCAGCGCGCCACCATGCCAGTCCGCGGCGCCGATCATGAAGGCACGCGTGCCGCTGCCGCCGGCCAGGCCGGTGGTTTCGGTGTCGAAGAACAGCAGCTGCGAGGCGTGCAAAGGCTCGCGCCGGTCGAAGCGGCCGTCGATCCATTCCGAGGACGGCGCGAAGGGCAGGGTCGTTTCCAGCAGGCGCAGCCCGGGAGCGATCTCCTCGCCCGGCACCGCGCGGTCGTGCGAAGGCGCGCGTACGAATGTCGATTCCACCGGCACGCGTCGCCGCAGGTGGCGGCGCAGCTCGTCGATGCCCGGACCGGACGGACGCGGCGACTCGTTGGCAGGCGCGTTGCCGCCGGCCTGGCGCTTGAGCTGCTGCAGGCGTGCGAGGGTCAGGCTCATGCGGGCGCCAGCGCCTTCAGCACGCGCAGCGCCAGCGCACGCGGCGCCACGTTCGCATCCTCGTCCGCGGCCAGCACCGGACCGACGCAGGCCGGGCAACCGGCCTTGCAGTCGCAGCGTTCGACCAGTTCGACCGCGCGCTGCACCAGCTCACGCTGGCGGAACCACAGCGGCTCGCTCAGTCCCACGCCGCCGGGGTAGTTGTCGTACAGGTACACGGTGGGCACGAAGCGCTCGCCGTCCTCCACCGACACCGCGTTGTCGTCGCCGCCGCGCAGCTGCCCGCGTCCGCGGCCGTCGGCGCTGGCGAACCACGCGCCGTTGCCGTCGCCCACGGCCTTCTGCAGGTCCACGCCCTCGGCCATCACCGCCACCTTGGCCACGACGTGCAGTGCGTAGCCCGCGCCGAGGAAACCGTCCAGCGCTTCCTGCCGCGAGGAGAAGGTGGATTCCAGCACGCTCTGCGGCAGCTGCCACCACACCGCGGTGGTGTGCAGCTCCTGGTCGGGCAGGGTGACGGGGCCGTAGCCGATGTTCTCGTGCGTGTAGTAGCGGATCTTCTTGTAGCCGGCGACACGACGCACCACGTGCACCTCACCGTGATGGCTGGTGCCGCGTCCGGCCGGCGAACCGTCGAAGCGTTCGAGCACCTTGAGCTTCGTGTAGTCGATGGCGTCGGTGTAGTAGTCCACGTGGGTGCGCGTGACGAACGCCTTGCGCCCGTCCCAGTCCAGCTTCTCGACCTGGTACGGCGTGGCCTGCACCATGTGGATGGCGCCTTCGTACAGCGTGAGCGGCGCGGCGGAGTAGTCGACCTCGGCGATGATCGTCTGCCGGCCTTCGGTGCGGTCCACCACGACGAAGTTGCCATCGGCCACCGAGCGCAGGCTCACCGCATTGGCGGGGTAGCTGTCGGCGATCCACTCCCAGCGGCCCTGTTCGCCGTGCACCACGCCGTCCTCCGACAGCAGTTGCAGGTACACGGAAGGGTCGATGGAGCCGAACAGCTCGCGCTCCTGGAAGGGGAGCTCGAACGCCGCGCAGCGAATGTGGTCGAGCAGGATCACCGGCTGGTCGGCATGGATGCGCGCGTGTTCCGGCGTCGCGCTGGCGAAGAACTCCGGATGGCGGATTACGTACTGGTCCAGCGGATCGGAACTGGCCACCAGCACGCCCAGCGACGGCTGCTGGCGGCGTCCGGCGCGGCCGAAGCGCTGCCACGTCGCGGCGATCGAACCGGGATAGCCGTTGAGCACCACCGCGTCGAGCGCACCGATGTCCACCCCAAGTTCCAGTGCGGACGTGGAGACGATGCCGTCGATCTGGCCCGCGCGCATCGCGCGCTCGGTCTCGCGCCGCTCGGTGGGCAGGTAACCGCCGCGATAGCTGCGGATGCGCGCCGGCTTGCGCGGATCGTGATCGAACACGTCCTTCAGGTACTTGGTCAGCACTTCCACCATCAGGCGGGACTGCGCGAAGACGAGCGTCTTCAATCCGGCCTTGATGGCGAGCCGCGCGATCAGGTTGCTCTGCGAACGCGCGGACGCGCGAAGGCCCAGGTCGGGGTTCACCACGGGCGGGTTCCACAGCAGCACGTGCTTGTCGCCACTGGGCGCGCCGGATTCGGTGATGGCGGTGACGTCGCGTTCGGTCAGCGCCTCGGCGTGCGCCTTCGGATTGCCGATGGTGGCAGAGCACAGGATGAACTGCGGACGCGAACCGTAGAACGCGCAGATACGCTGCAGGCGGCGGATCACGTTGGCCACATGCGAGCCGAACACTCCGCGGTACGTATGCACCTCGTCGATGACCACGTAGCGCAGGTTCTCGAAGAACTGCGCCCACTTGGTGTGATGCGGCAGGATGCCCTGGTGCAGCATGTCCGGATTGCTCACCACGATGTCGCCATGCAGGCGGATGGCCTGGCGCGCATCGCCCGGCGTGTCGCCGTCGAAGGTGAAGGTGCGCACGCCCAGATTGCCGGCGGCGTTGAGTTCCAGCAGCTCGGCCACCTGGTCCTGCGCCAGCGCCTTGGTGGGGAACAGGAACAGTGCCTTGGCGCGTTGCGTGGTGGCGGCGGCCAGCACCGGCAGCAGGTAGCACAGGCTCTTGCCGGACGCGGTGGCGGTGGCGATGACCACATCCTCGCCGCGAGCCACCGCGTCCCATGCGTCCGCCTGGTGCGAATACAGTCGGTCGATGCCGCGCGACTGCAGCGCCTGCGCGATGCCCTGCGGCACGGCGGCGGGCATCGGCACGCTGCGCTCGGGACGCCCTGGCACCGTGTGCACGCCAGTGATGCGCGCGAGGTACTTGTTCTCCAGGCGCCGTGCCAGCGCGTGGCCATCGGTGCGTGGGGCAGGCCGCGCCACCTCCGGAAAGACGACGGCCGAATGCGATGCGCCGGCTTGCTTCGAATCGGAAGGGATCTGGCGCCGGGCCGGCTGGTTCATCGCTGTCGCTCCGCAAAAGGCAGAGCGTTGTAAACAGCGGCCGTCTCAGGATGTGAGATGGGATCGCGGGTGCGTGGATCGCCGGATGATCAATGCATCAGCGGTCGGCGCCCGGCTGCGAAGTCGCTTCCCATGCCTCGCGCACGCGCACGGCCACGTCTTCCCATTGCAGGCCGGTCGAGCCGGCATATACGCGCCACAGCGCCTGCGCGCGCTCCTCGATGGCGGACCACTGGGTGGCGCCATAGACCTCGCGCAGGCCTTGGCCGACGGACCGGATCAGGATGTCGTAGGTGCCGGATGCCGGCTCCCGTGGATCGTTGTTCATGCGTTCCCCTGCTCGCGAAACCATCGGAGCAGGACCACTCACAGGTAACGCGCAAGTACTGGACTCGCGCTCGATCCGCCGACACACAGGTCACCACATCGAGCGTGAATCCGCCCCAGGTTGTGGCACGCAGCGTGCGTGCAGGGGTGATGGAAACACACATTGGCCCTGCGGGCAAATGCGCAGGGTGGCCAAATCCCCGGGAAATCCGCGACGGAATGTGACACATGCCGTGCTGTCGCGACCTCGTTCGCGACTCACGACGAGTCGTTTCGACAGCGTTCGTCGTGTAAGCCAAGGGCCCCCATGGCCGCGACTCGCGGCCATGGGAGCAACATCGTCGCGCTGCTTCAACCGCGGCTTTCGCTGCCGCTGCGATTCGTGGACGTGGAGGCGCCGCCCGCACCGCTCACGTCGCCGGCGATGCGTTGCGCGCGTGCGGAATCGTCTTCCTCCGTGTCGCGTTGCGAAGTTTCGCGCGAGCGCTCCTTCACCTGGATGCGGTTGTCGATGCGGTCCACGCCGCGCACGGAATCGGCCAGGTCCTCGGCGCGATGCTTCATGCGCCGATCCTCGACACTGCCTTCCAGCGTGATCACGCCGTCTTCGCAACGCACCTCGATGTCGCTGGCATCGAGCTGGTCGTCGACGTAAAGGCGCTCGTGCACGTCCTCCAGCACGCGTGCATCGGAGCGACGATACGACGCCGGCCCGACACCGCGGAAGCTGCGATGCTCGGCTTCGTCGCGATCGCGATGGCCCTGCGGCAGGTTGGCGCGTCCGATCGAGCCGCCATAGGCTTCGCCGCCGCGCAGCCGACGACGTGCAGGTTCGTCCCCGCGATGGTCGTGCCCGCTGATGCCCATCGCGCCGTAGTGCTCGCTCTCGTAGCCTGCGTCGGCGAACTCCTGGTAGCCGTAGCCTTCGCGGCCATAGGCTTCGCTCGGCAGCCCGGCGCCATATCCTGGTTCGCCACGCTCCTCGCTGTCGAAACCGCCGGCATAGTTGAGTTCCAGCCCGTAGTCGGCGCCGTAGCGGGCGAACTCGTTGCTGCCTTCCGAGCCGACGTCGGAGACCTCGCCCCACGGACGCGGCTCGCGTTCGCGCTGCATCCATTGGCTTTCCTCGCGCGAGCGTGCGCGCCGTTCGGCATCGCGGTGGCGTGAAGACGGACGTTGTCGCGGATCCATGACGATCTCCTGTGGGTGGACAGGCTGGTCGACGCAACAGTCGTGCCCGCTCGCAGGCGCGGCCTCACGCCATCGCCGCATCACGGAGGAAATTTGTTCGCGCGCGCGGCGACATTTGTGCACGCCGGCGCATGCGCGTCATCGATCGGGTTGACGCCACAGCCGGCGGCGTGCGGTGCCGTGATTGCCCAGCTGGTACGCCGCCAACGCCGCGGGCGCGAAGGCGAAAGGCGTGAACGGCTCCTCCGCCAGCATGCGCAGGAACGCGGCGCGCGCCTTCCCCAGGGTCACGTGCGGCACGTAATGGTCG